>DYNA01000127.1 GCA_020721325.1 Paludibacter propionicigenes | reverse complement strand
GAATGGTTACAAACGAACCGGGCTGACCGGAATTGCTTGTTACAACCACACCCGCAGTTTTACCTTGCAAAGCTTCGTTTACACGCAAATTAACACCTTTTGTAATTTCATCGCCATCAACTTTGGCAATAGCACCGGTAACCAAACTTTTCTTTTGAGTACCGTAACCAACAACAATAACTTCGTCTATATCGGTGGTTTCGGTTTTTAATTGAGCATCAATAACCGACAAACCATTGATAGGAAGTTTAAGAGTTTCCATACCAATGAAAGAGAAAACCAGTGTTTTGGCATTGGCAGGTAAATCAATAGAGTATTTTCCTTCATCGTCGGTTAAAGAACCCGAATTTGAAGCACCCTCAACACTTACCGTAACACCGGGAATAGGCAAACCGTCATCGCCGGTTACTGTTCCGGTAACTGTTTGTGCTTGAAGAAGCGAAACAGAGCCTAAAAAGACCAGTAAAATAATTAATAATTGTTTTTTCATAAGAGATTGATTGTAGTTATAGTTTGTATTATTGAATAAAACATCAGTTTGTTTAAAACTGAAAACTCTTTTTATAAAAAAAATGAAATTTAATTAAAATGTTATTATAACACCTATTAATATACCCAAAATTAAAACTACCAATAGCAAAAAAGCTATTTTGAGTTTGGTTGAAGTGATTTCGGTCAAAAATGTTTTCATTCGTTTGAGCTTTTTTAATATTTGTTAAAAAAACATTTTACTTCGCTTTTGAAATATTTTTTTAATTAAATTTCACACTGCAAAATTAAGCATTAACAAATTTTAATACTAATTTTTAACTACAATACTACTACATCAAAAAAAGAAAATCACTACATCATTAATACATCAAAGTCAAATTTACAACGTTTGCAATACATCAATAGTACATCACCGACAAGAAAGAACACTACATCAAAACTTTCTTTAGCTCTATAAATAGAATATTTAAAATAAATGTAAACTGAAAATTTTATTTTTATTAAAAAAAAAGAAAAATAATTTAAAATTTAAAAAAGTGGTTAAAGATAAATTAACAAACGAGTTAATATTTGTTGTATCGTTTTAAAAAAAAACTGTGTACGGTGCGTGCGAGCAAAGCAACGGGGTCGCTCTAAAATAAACAACACCGATTACCGTCAAGGTATTAATTCGGAAAATCTTCCAAAAGTTTTCGACCGTTTTGCACAAATTAATCCTAAAAAAACAGGCACATTACGTTCTACCGGATTAGGGCTTGCCTTTTGCAAAATGGTTGGTAATGCTCATAATTGTGAAATTGGGTTAATTCTTCTATTAACGAGTTCACCGTTTTTGGGGTTTACATTGAACAAATCAGTTACCGAAGAACTTATAATTCATCTTGAAACTATTAACTTTTTACTAAAAAATGTAATATTTTTAACTGAACGTGATGAGAATCTTAACGTATTTATTTTCAACATCTAAAATTTTATTTTCCCTTTGTAGTGTTTTTGTAGGGTATCGATTTTGTTATTTTAAAATAGAATCAAATATTTTTGTATTTTAAATTTCAAAACATTATTAATAACTTAAATTTTTATATTATGAATTCAAAAAATTTTAAATCGGGACACAAAAGTATAATAATAATTCTTTTGTTTGTATTTACGACATTTGCACATTTTGAAATAATGGCTTCAACTGGTCGTTCTGACCAAAGCAATTGTCTGACAAGTGAAAACACCAAGAAAAAATCTTTGAAGCGCACCTTTTATACAAAAAACGAGACAATTGTTCACAATAACATTATTAAATCGGTAAAAGGTAATCCTATTTCAGTTACATCAACTGATATGCTGGAATTGTACAAACCGCAAAACGATTTAATGTATTACTGGACAGACGAAGGCACGTATCAAATGAATATTGGAACGGCTGATTATGAAAATCAGCAAACATGGACAATGCCGAATTTTCCGCTTAATGCCGAACCTACAGGAGATGGCATTCCGATAGAAGACGCACCCGGACTTAGTCGTTATCCAAACGCAACTCATTGTCGTGTTTACCAATACGATGACAATGGCGATGATGATTTTTTTTACGAATACTATCAATTTACAGAAACCGAAGTTACTATACTCGGTTTTCTCGATACAATTCCTGCACAGGAATGGAGCGAGTTTGATGATTATAATGAATTAGTTACATCGCTGCCACTTGACATCAATACCGATTTTACAACACAAAGTGAGGTTGTGTTTCGCGACACTATTTATAATCGTGAAGTGTATGTTTATACAGAAGGTTTTGGCTCACTTACAACTCCTTACGGAACCGAAGAGGTTTTGAAAGTGCGTTGTGATGTTTACGAAACCGTTTACAATTTGGAATACAATTTAATTGACGAATACGAAACTACTTACATAACTTTTTATTCAAAACAAGGCACACGACTTGCTTTAGAATTGGAAGAAGGTTCAACGGCAACCGGCAACGTAAATATTGTAGATGTTCAATTTGAACGAATAATACAAAATCCGACTTCAATAGAAAACTTTGAAAGCAAAGAGTTAAAATTATCTTATCCTAATCCGGCAATTAATATTTTAAATTTCAATAAAATTGGAAATTACCAAATTTATAATTCTCTTGGCGTGATGATTTTAAACTTTAAAAATGTTCAAAATGCCGATATTTCAAATTTGAATGCAGGAATTTATTTTGTTAAATCAGAAACCGGAAAAACACAAAAAATTATTGTAAAATAACATTTTAAAGAGGTATCCAAATATAAACGACACAAAATTTTTACCACAAAGAAATGAAAGTTTTGAAAGTCCGGTGCAAATCTTTGATTCCTTCGATTCCTTGTTGGTTAATAAAAAATGACGATTAAATTTATACTTCAAACGGTTATCATTTGAGCTTTTGTTTTTATGTAAGTGCGTTGTAATTAAAACTTTGCCAAAGTTTAAAACTGGTCTGTTTATTTTGTTAGTTAAATAAAAATATATTTTCCTTCTTGTTTTATGTAAAATATTTTTATAGTTTTGCAAAAAAATATTTTGTATGAAAAAAGAATATAAAAGTTCAGAAAACCGACTTGTAGATTATTTTGAAGAAAGTCGCGACAAGTGGAAAAAACGTTCTAATAATTATCAAAAGCAAAAAAAGGCGTTACTAACTGAAATAAGAGATTTAAGGCGCAGCAAAGAAAAATGGAAAGCGGAATGTATAGTTCTTAAATCAGAGATTAAAAAATTTCAAGAAAAGGAAAAAAAAACGAAGGAATTATTGCAAATATTATTGAACCAGTAGTTCCTTCATTATTTAATAATAAAATAAAAAATCACTGTTTTTCAGCTTGCTATATATTTATGACAGTAAATATGTTTATTAATACGCAAGCTGGTTTCAGAGGACTCTCAAAAATAGTTAATGAATTTCCGAATTACTTTGATATTCAATCGGTTAGCTATTGTTGTATCAGACAATGGGTTTTACGTCTGGGGTACGGACTTTTAAATTTAGAAGTAGAAAAACGCCAAGATTGGATTTACATTCTTGATTTCAGCATTCATTTAGGCAAAGAACGTTGTTTGTTGATTTTAGGAGTATCAATGGAAAGTGTATTGAAAAATGGTTATGAATTAACACATAATCAGGTACATGTTTTGGATATTTATGTTCAGGAACATTTTGATGGACAAGCAGTTTGCAATAGGTTATCGGTTGTAAAAGAAAAAACGGGTATTCCATTTCAGATAATTTCAGATGGTGGAAATGATGTAAGAAAAGGTGTTGAATTATTTTGTGGTGAAAATCAGAATGTTATAGATAGTTACGATATAACACACATGATTGGAATATGTATAAAACATAAACTGGAAAAAGCACCCCAATGGCTTGAATTACAAGAAGATTTAAGTTGTTTAACGCAACAAACCAAGCAAAGTGATGTGTCATTTTTGCGTCCCATAGCGTTAAGCAAAAAGGCACGTTGGTTGAATATAAAAAATGAAATTTTATGGCTTGAAAATATTTATAATTATGAGAAAAAATCTGATTTTCATTTAATTAACAAGGGTATTAAAATAGAAAATGCACAAATAATATTCGACAATAACAAAGCAAAATGTGCAAACAAATATGAGCAAAAACATTTGGAGAAAGAACTCAAGCACACAGTATTTGAAAAACCAGAAGATATTTCAATTTTATTAAAAAAATATACTATAAGTGATACTGAAAATATTGTAACAATTGATGCAGGCAAGGCAAGATTTAATGAAAAATTTGCGGTATTAAATAAGCACAGACAGTATTACTTGGAACTCAAAGAATTAAATGAAATGGCAGAAAATATAAAATCGATAGTTAAAAAAAAAGGGTTTGAGTTTGAATACATTACAAGAAATTGAAATAGAATATGGTAAACTAAAAAACGATTGGGTAAAAGGAGTGTTTCAAGAGATAAACAATAGATTAATCGCAGAACACTCAAAATGTGGAATATATTCAAAACCAATACTTTGTTGTAGCGATATTATAGAATCGGTATTTGGAAAATTCAAAGCCAAAACAAAACAAGTGGTTGGAGGGATATATGAGACGGTTTTAAGTATTGTTCTGTTTTGTAATAATATAACAGAAGAATTAATAACAGAAATACTATCAAATGTAAAAATGGCAGATGTTGATAACTGGTTTAAACAAATGTCAGGTGTAAGTAATTTAGCTAAGCGAAGGTTAGCTTTTAGTTAAATTTATACACAAAAATTGCAGGAAAAATAAAATTCATTTTCCCTGCAAAATAAACAGACCAGTTTTGAACTTTGGCAAAGTTACAGATTTTGAGAAGGTTACAACAACCGATTTAGGCGAGCTTTCCAACATTTTCACACGTCATTACGATAGTTTGATAAACGAAATAAGCGATGCCGCTCAGCAACTTGCCGTGAGGCGTTTGATAGAGGAAAACCTTATCATTGAGGGCAATCGCGTGCCGCTGCCCGACAAAGTGATAGCCCTGAAACACGGCATTAGCAGCGAATTGCTCAAAAAATTGGTCGATAGCCGGCTTTTGCGTGCCGAACCCAACAATGTGGACGGTTTCAGCTACGAAATAAGCCACGACACGCTCGTAGAACCCATTATGGTTTCGTACAAAGTGCGGTTTGAGAAAGAACGCACTGAAAAAGAACGCATTGAAAAACTTTTAGAAAAACGGAAAAGACAGCGTAAAATAATTACTATTTTAAGTGTTGTAGCATTAGTGAGTATTATTTTTGGTGTTTTTCGCATTATAATCTGGCAAAAAGAAAAAAAATTACAGGTAAAATCTGAAACTGAAATATTTGATAAAGTCATACAAGAACAAAATTTCAATTGGCGTGGTTATATAAATATGCTTGATAAAGATAATAATTTGTCTTACGAAGGGCAGAAAATTTTAAAAGAAATTGATAACATCGACCTTTCAAACAATGCTTTGTTACGCATTCAGAAAGGTATAATCGAATGTGAAAATTTAAAATCGCTCAATTTAGGAGGTAATGGTTTAATCAGCCTTCCCGCTGAAATAGGAAACTTAACGAAGTTAACTTCTTTGGATTTAAGACAAAATCGTTTAACCAGCCTACCCGATGAAATAGGAAACTTAATGAATTTAACTTTTTTGGATTTAGGTGACAATCAAATTACAGATATACAAGCAGTAAGCAAATTAGAAAATTTAGAAATACTTAATTTGTGGAGAAATCCTATAACAAGCCTACCTTTGGAAATTGCACAATTTAAAAATTTAAAGGTTTTATATTTATCTTATTTTCCAAAATTAAAAACCCCTGCTGAAAATATAACAGAGTTTATTAAGGCTGTCCCTAAAAAGGTGCAATTGTCTGAAAGTAAATATAAAAATGAAGACAATTCCATTTTGCTTATCTATGTATATCCCATAGCCGAAGAGTGGAAAACCTTGCCAAATGTGGAGGTGGTAAAATAGAAACACGGATAAAACGGATTGTACGGATTTACACGGATTTTTTTATCCGTTCCTATCCGTTTAATCCGTACAAATCTGTGTTCCTAAAACATTGTAAATTGTAAAGACAACGCATGCGGACGTCTCTACGGTGCGTCTCTTTAACCGCTTAGCCGTTTGGAACGGCTGAGCGATTCAACGGACTTTTTGATTTGTGCATTCGTGGCAAACAAAAAAACAATATTTTTGCACTTCAAAGAATTAATGTATAAAAAAACTTTGATTTTTATTTTTTTTTATTTAGCTTTGTGGTATAATTTTCGAAAACAAAAAATTCAAAAAAAACATAGATAAATAATAAACTGTGAATGGTAAATAAACATTCTATTTTTTTTATTTTTCTTTTTAAAATAATGAAAACCAAAAAAATATAGAATTTGGTATTGTTCATTGTTTTTCATAAAAAAATCTATCTTTCATCTTTCAATAAAAAAAATAAAAACAAAACATGTCGAATACGAATCCGAATGGTCTAATAAAAGTAGTAAGTGTGCATGAAGAGAAATGCGTAAATTGTCATGCGTGCATAAGTGCTTGTCCGGTAAAGTTTTGCAACGATGGAAGCGGCTCTTTTGTAAACATCAATGCCGATTTGTGCATAGCTTGCGGCAATTGCCTGCGGGCTTGCACCCACGAGGCACGTTACTACATTGACGATTTTGACCAGTTTTTATTCGACCTTTCCCAAGGCGAGAAAATTGTAGCCATAGCCGCACCGGCAGTGGCAGCAAGTTTTCCCAATCAATATTTAAAACTCAACACATGGCTCAAATCTCTGGGCGTTGAAGCCGTTTTTGATGTGAGCTTTGGTGCAGAACTGACCGTTAAATCGTATTTGGAATACATCGAAAAAGCCAAACCCGAAGTGGTCATCGCTCAGCCGTGTGCGGCTTTGGTTACTTACATGGAGGTTTATCAGCCCGAATTGCTCAAATATTTAGCACCCGCCGACAGCCCCATGTTGCACACCATGAAGATGATTGGCGAATTTTATCCGCAATACAAAAACCACAAAATAGCAGTGGTTTCGCCTTGCAACGCTAAGAAAAGAGAATTTGAAGAAACCGGTTTGGGCAATTACAACATGGCGTATTTGTCGATAGATAAGTATTTGAAAGACAAACAGATTGATTTAAACGCTTTGGCGGAAACCGATTTTGACAATCCGGCGGCAGAACGGGCGGTTTTGTTTTCCAGTCCGGGCGGTTTGCTCGAAACGCTGGCACGCTGGATGCCCGAAGCTCGCTCCAAAACCCGAAAAATTGAAGGGATAGGAATCATTTACGATTACCTCGAAAAATTGCCCAAAGTCATTGAACAAAAGCACGCTCCGTTTTTAATCGACTGTTTGAGTTGCGATTTTGGCTGCAATGCCGGTCCTTTTACTTTAACAAAAGAAGAATCCATAGACGAAATAGAATTTCGCATACAAGCGCGAAATTTGGAAATGCAGCAACGTTATCTGAACGAAAACCAAAACGATGCACAAAAAAGCAAAGAGCAAATCGAAAAAATAATCAATTCGTATTGGAAAGAAGGACTTTACAACAGAACTTACGTGAATCGTTGGGAAAATTTTAACATCAAATACCCCAACGAGCAAGAATTGAAAGAAATTTTCGCTTCGATGCACAAATACACCGATGCACACATTTACAACTGTTCATCGTGCGGATACGGAACGTGCAAAAAAATGGCTACCGCTATTTTCAACGGTTTGAACCGACCCGAAAATTGCCATTTCTATCTTACTTCCGAAAACGAAATCAGTCATAAAGAAGTTTTGAAAAGCAAAGCTCATTTTGTAAACATCATTGAAAGCTCGCAAGAAGGTTTTATTCAGATAGATACAAACGGCGTAATCGTCAATGCCAACAACGCTTTCAAAGAAATGCTCAAAAAAAGCGATTTGGTAGGCAGACGATTTGAAGAGTTTCTGGATAACGAAAACCGAGAAATTTTGCAACAGCAAATCCTTTTGCGAAAGCAAAACATAAACAGCGTTTACGAAATAGTAATAACCAATTCGGAAAGTGAAAAAGTGGAATGTTTGGTGAGCGGAACGCCTCTTTGCGAAGATGGCAAATCCATTGGCTCGTTTGCCATGCTTACCAACATAACGCCCTTGAAAAAAGCCCAACACGAACTGGAAGATGCCAACGAAAACCTCGAAAACAAAGTGAAAAAACGCACCGCACAACTTACCGAAGCCATGGAAGAATTGCGGGCAACCACCGAAATGATTGAGGAAAAAAACTTGGAACTCGAAAAACTTTCCATTGTAGCCAGCAACACCGACAACGCCGTAGTGATTATGTCAGCCGAAGGCGAAATGGAATGGGTCAATTTGGCGTTTGAAAAAACGTATGGTTACACTTTGTTGGAGTTTTCGGAGCTTTTTGGCAAAAATATTTTGTCGGCAAGTACAAACAAAGAAATTCAAAGTGCTTTTAATTTCTGCCTTTCGGCAAAAGGAAGTGTTTCGTACAACAGCACAATGCTTTGCAAAGACGGCAAAAAACTTTATTTGCAAACCACACTTTCTCCGGTTTTAAGCGATGAAGGCGAAATTAAAAAAGTAATAGCCATTGATGCCGACATTACCCAAATAAAAGAAGCCGAAGAAGAAATTCTTCAGCAAAACGAAGAGATTTTGGCTCAAACCGAAGCCTTGCAAGAATCGCAGCAACGCCTCAACGACATTATTCAATTCTTGCCCGATGCGGTTTTGGTTATCGACAATGGCGGTTTTGTGGTGGCGTGGAACAATGCCATCGAAACTCTTACCGGAGTAAAATCGGAAGACATCATTGGAAAAGGAAATCATGAGTATGCTTTGGCTTTTTACGGCGAAAGAAGACCTATTTTGGTCGATTTGGTCTATATAACCACCGAAGATTTGCAAAAAAATTATTCAAACATCAGCGTAAACGATAAAATACTGACTGCCGAGACCTATGTTCCCAATTTGAAAGGAGAAAAACGTTATTTGGTAGGCACAGCTTCGCCGCTTTTCGACGGCAAAGGGCTAATTGTTGGGGCAATAGAAATAATCCGCGACATAACCGAAAAAAAATTAGCCGAAGAAGCCCTCAATGAATCGAAAATAAAACTCGAACAGCAAGCCGTAGAACTGAGCGAATTGATTGAAGAATTGAGCATTTCAAAATCGGTGATTGAAGAAATCAATTCCGAACTCGAACAACTTTCCATTGTAGCCAGCAAAACCGACAATGCAGTTGCCATTTTAACGCCAACGGGCAATTACGAATGGATAAATGACGGATATACAAATATTTACGGTTACACGCTTTGGGATTTGAACCATGAAAAAGAAAACCATATTTTGAATGTTTTTTGTAGCGAAACGGCAAAAAGTGCCATCAACAATTCGTTTGAAACCCAAAAAACATCAACTTTTGAGGCTTCCGTTCTTACCAAAGACAAACAAACCATTTGGGTTCAATCGACCATTACACCTATTTTTGGCGAAAGCCGAGAGATAGAAAAATGGGTGGTGATAGATACGAACATCAATAAACTCAAAGAAGCCGAAGCCGAAATTTTGTCTCAAAAAGAAGAAATTGCCGCTCAACGAGACGAAATTGAAAAACAACGCGACATAGCCAACGAACAAAAACGCTACCTAACCGATAGCATTCAGTACGCCAGCCGAATACAAGCTGCCATTTTGCCCACGCAAGAGGCTATTGACGAGTGTTTGCCCGAAAATTTTGTTCTCTTTCAGCCCAAAGACATTGTGAGCGGCGATTATTTTTGGTTAAACCAAAAAGGAAACAAAATCATTATAGCCGCCGCCGATTGCACCGGACACGGTGTTCCGGGCGGTTTTTTGAGCATGCTCGGTTTTGCATTTCTCAACGAAATAGTAAACAAATATCCCACCGACCAGATTGCTCCTTCCGAAATTTTGGAGCAATTGCGCGCTCATGTGATTAAATCGATGCACCAAACCGGCAAAGACCACGAAGCCAAAGACGGCATGGACATTGCCCTTTGCGTTATCGATACCGATAAAAAAGAATTGGCTTTTTCGGGAGCTAACAATCCGCTTTATTTTGTGCGACAAAACAAGGAAGAGGTACAACAACATTTTGAAATAGAACGCAAAATTAAAAGCCAACAAAACGAAACGCATCAACTTATTCAAATTCAGGGCGATAAAATGCCAATCGGAATTTATCCGCGCAAAGAACTCGGTTTTACCGATTGGACGATACATTACAACTCCGGCAACACATTTTACATCTGTTCCGACGGTTACGCCGACCAAATTGGCGGACAAGAAGGCAGAAAATTTCTTACTACACACTTTAAAGAACTGTTGCTCAACATTCAATCGCTCTCCATGGAAATGCAAAAAGAAAAACTGCTGGAAGAATTTTTAAACTGGAAAGGCGAAAATTACCGACAAATAGACGACGTATTGGTTATCGGTTTCCGCTTGTAACGCTAAAATTTCAATTTTTTTGTAAAAAAGCAAAACTATTTTTTTATTTTCTTTGGTTTTTATGGAAATTGTTTTTTATATTTGTATTTTATGATTAAATACACCCCATATTTCTCTGATTTTTAAACAAATGAAAGTTGAAATAAATATTAAAATAATAAATCCCTCTCTTTTTCAAAAAAAAAATAAGGGAATAACGGATTGAAAACCAACCTTATTCCCTTATTTTAAAATCCATAAAACATACGGAAAAAGTAAAATTCATTTTTCGTGCAAAATAAACAAACCAGTTTAAAACTTCAGCAAAGTTCTAATTACAAAGCAATTGCATAAAAATAAAAGCTCAAATTATAACCGTTTAAAATTTAGAATAATCAATTAGCTCACCAAAGAAGTTACAAAAAAACAATCGAACAATTTTTGCAAAACATGTTTTTAATCATTCTAAAAAATGATAATGTATAAAAAAAATCAATTAATTTTGTTATAAATTTTTTTACAAAAAAAAGGTGGAAAAACCTTAAAAATGAAAGAAATAGCATTTTAAAACATACAATTATATGAGAAAAAAGATGAAAGCATTAGTAAAAGCAAAACCCGAAAAAGGAATTTGGCTCGAAGAAACCTGTTTGCCCGAAGTAGGAGTAAACGATGTACTTATAAAAATCTCAAAAACAGCTATTTGCGGAACCGATTTGCATATTTATCGTTGGGACGAATGGTCAGAGCGCACCATAAAAACGCCAATGATAATAGGACATGAGTACGTTGGCAGAGTAGCCGGATTTGGCTCAGGAGTAACTGAATTTACTATAGGTGAGCGAGTTACAGGCGAAGGACACATTGCTTGCGGTCAGTGCCGCAACTGCCGGCGCGGACGCAAACACATTTGCGAAAATACCATAGGCATTGGCGTTAATCGCGATGGCGCTTTCGCCGAATACGTTGCCGTACCCAAAGAAAACGTGTTGAGAATGCACGCCGATATTCCCGATGAAATGTTAGCCATCATGGACCCTTTCGGAAATGCCACACACACAGCACTTTCGTGGAATCTCTTAGGCGAAGACGTTTTAGTTACCGGCGCGGGACTCATTGGCAGCATGGCAGTTGCCATTGCTAAGTTTGCCGGTGCGCGTTACATTGTAGCTACCGAAACCAATCCTTACCGTATTGAATTGGCAAAAAAAATGGGCGCAACACGCGTTATCAACCCTTTGGAAGAAAAAATTGACGATGTGATAGCCGAATTGGGCATGATAGGCTTCGATATAGGACTGGAATGTTCCGGTTCGCCTCATGCTTTTAACGATATGCTCAATCACATGTACAATTCGGGCAAAATTTCGCTCTTGGGGCTGCTTCCTACTTCAACTCAAATCAATTGGGACAAAATTATTTTCAAAGGGCTTACCGTTAAAGGCATTTACGGACGCGAAATGTTTGAAACTTGGTATCAAATGGAGCAAATGTTGCATACCGGATTAAATTTAGCTCCCATTATTACCCATCGCTTCAAAGTGGAAGATTTCCAAAAAGGTTTCGACATAATGGATTCGGGCAATTG
>DYNA01000126.1 GCA_020721325.1 Paludibacter propionicigenes | reverse complement strand
TAACAATTTAACAATTTAACAATTTAACAATTTAACAATTTAACAATTCAATTTACTTTAAAAAAAGTTTCGACAAAAGAGCTTCGTTTTTCAAATCTGCAATTTTGTCTTTTTCAGGCATATACATTTCATCAATTTCGTTTTTGTACGTTTCTATGATTTTGTATCGAACCATTTTTAAAGTCGAATTAATCATTTTGTTTTCTTCTGTAAACGGCTCTGCTACCAACATAAAAACCGAAGGTGTCCATTTTTCGGGTATTTTGTCTTTGTATTCCGATTCGTTTTTGTATTGATGAAAGGAATCTTTTACCACTCTCAATAAATCTTTTTTTGCCGTAATGTGATGTTTTTTTATAAATAAATTGAGTTTTTGAACGTTCAAAGTGGCAATAGCGGTTGTATATTTCTTGTGGTCGTTGTAAATCATGCACTGTTCGATAAATTCAGAACTGTTTACAATAGCTTCTTCTATCTCTTCGGGCGAGTATTTTTCGCCATCTTGCGAAATGAGAAGAGCTTTTTCGCGACCGGTAACCATCAAAAATCCGTCTTCTTCGTAATAGCCCATGTCGCCCGTGTATAAGCCGCCATCGCGCAAAACTTCGGCACTTGCTTGTGGATTTTTGTAATAACCTTTCATTACATTGTCGCCCCAAATTACAATTTCGCCTTTTTCATTCACTTTGGCTTGGGTTCCGTCCGATTTAATTATTTTGCATTTTACCCCATTAATTATACCACCCGAAGTGCCGAGTTTGTGTTTAAACGGTGTATTTGCCGATATTATGGGCGTAGCTTCCGTTAATCCATAACCTTGAAAAACCGGTGTTCCGATAGCATAAAAAAACTTTTGCTGTTTTACATCTAAAAGTGCGCCTCCACCAACACAAAATTTCAAATTTCCACCAAAAACTTCTCTTAACTTGCCAAAAATCAACTTATTAGCCAATTGATACGCAGCCATTTTTTTCATACGAACCGAAAGCGGGGCTTTTCGGTAGCCGTCGCCATTGATTTCAATTCCGGCTTTTAATCCGGCATCGAATATTTTTTTTACTATTCCGCCTTTGGCATCAATTCCGTCTTGCATTTTTTTCATAAAATTGCCCGTGAGTGCCGGAACGGTAAGTAAAAAATCCGGTTTTACTTCTTTCAAATTAATCGGAATATTTTTCAAAGTATTCATCGAACCACCGCGCGCATCTACAAAATAAAGGCTCAAACCTTTTATCAGCGAAATAAAAATACCTACCGTATGCGCAAACGAATGGTCTAAAGGTAAGACAATCAATGATTTATAAAACTCGGGTATTTTAAAATATTCCATAGCTCCGTTGCTGTTGGAAAAATAATTCAAATGCGAAAGCATTATGCCTTTCGGATTGCCCGTAGTTCCTGAGGTGTAGGAAATTGTAACAATGTCGTCTTCTGAAATTTGGTCAGTAATTTCGTGCAATTTGCCTTCATTTTTGCCCATTGTTTTGTTGCCCAATTCAATAAGCTCCGAAATTAAAACCACATTTTTTTCAACATCAAAACTCAAATTTAATTTTTTCAAATCTTCTTTTGAATCTTCAATGTATAAAATTTTAAAATTTTTGTATAAAATTTTTTGCCAAATAGGGCTAATTTTTTCTATCAAATTGCGTGAAATGACAATCGCTTTAGAATCGGAGTGATTCAAACGGAAAAGAATTTCTTCCGGCATTAATTTTATAGAAAGCGGTACAGCAGTGCAACCGGCTTTTAAAAGACCGTATTCGCCTATTACCCAATTCATTCTGCCTTCCGCCAAAATGGCTATTTTATCACCTTTGCCAAAACCCAATTCCAACAACCCGTAAGCCATTAATTTCGAATCTTTATTCACATCGCTGTAGGTTTTATTTACCCAGCCAGAATCTTTTTTTTCCGAAACATAAGCCACAGACGCATATTTTTGAGCGGCTGCTTCAAGCATAGTAAGTACCGTTCTTTTCATTTGATATTATTTTTTGTTTATAAAAGGTTTGTATTTTTATTTTTTCTGATAAAAAATGATATGAAAAAGTTTAAAAAAAAGTTTTTTAAATCTAATTTTTTTATAAAAAAAAATTTCTTTTTTTTCGTTCATTTTTATTTATTTGAAAAAAAATGAACGAATTAAATTTTAGTTTGCACTACACAAAAAAGGAATAATAATACTTAATTTCTTATTCATGAACCACTATTGAACTGGTAATTTCCATAGCTTTTCTATAACTTACACTCACTCCGCAATATCTATCTTCCGAAAGACTTACCGCCTTTTCTAATTTTTCTTTTGGCAAATTTTTACCCCAAAATTCGTAGGTTACGTGCATTTTAAAAAAATGTTTTGGGTGTTCCTCTGTTAAATCGCCATCAACTTTTACATTAAATTTTTCAACCTCCACACGCATTTTTTTCAAAATCGAAATCACGTCCATAGCTGTACAGCCTGCCAAAGAGACCATCATAAGCGGTTTTGGGCGCGGACCGCGGTCTTCGCCACCAACTTCATTTACAGCATCTAACACGATTTTGTGTCCGTTTACTTCAGCTTCAAAAGCCATATTTTCGAGCCAACTTACATTGATATTTTCTGTCATTTTTTTTTTATTTAAAGTTTTATAATTTTTTTTCTAAAAAAATATTTTTGCAAAGATAGGATAAAAAAAATCTTTTTTTCAAAAAAATATATCTACATTTGTGATTATGTTATTGCTCAATTAATTTTATTTTTTTACAAAAAAAATAAAAAAAATCAACTTTTGATTTTTTTTTATACTTTTGATTTTAATATTTTATCATCAAAAAATATTACTTTTATAATAAAATTGATATAATCATATTTTATTTAATCATTTTTTTAAAAGCTTTTTAATATTTTAAATGAAAAAAGTGAAAGATATTCCCTCGTGTTTAGATTGTACAAATGCCAAAACTTGTATTTTGAAAAAGCTTCCTCCCGAAGAAATGGAAAAAATTGAATACGAAAAGGGAGTTCATTTTTATAAAAAAAACAACATTATTTACAGAGAAGGCAATCGAAACAACGGGTTTTATTGCATTAACAGCGGAATTGTGAAACTTTACAAAACCGGTTTGGAGGGTAAAGAACAAATCATTCGATTTGCTAAAGCCGGAAATATTATCGGTTATCGCTCCATTTTAAGCGGCGAATTGGCTTGTACCACTGCAAAAACCATTGAAGATACCACTGCTTGTTTCATTTCGGCATATAAACTGACCGAAATGGTTACAAAATACCCGGTTTTTGCTATGGAATTGATGAAATTAACCTGTAAAGAACTCGGCGAGTCCAACAAATACATTCTCGATATTGCTCAAAAAACCGTTCGGGAGCGTTTAGCCGAAATTCTATTATTGCTTATTGACAATTTTGGTGTGGACAGTGAAAATATTTTGCAAATTTTCTTGACTCGCGAAGAACTTGCCAATATGGTAGGAACCGCTACTGAATCTGTAATTCGCTTACTTTCAGAGTTTAAATCAGATAATATTATTGAACTCAAAGGGCGGAAAATTAAAATTTTAAACCTACAACAACTTCAACGCTTGGGTAGTTATTAATTTTTTTTATTAAAAAAAAATTAAACAATGTCGGAAATTAAAAATAAATTAGGTATTTTACAAAAAAAAATATCCGGAAAAATTTATTTTGATGATTTACATCTTATTGCCTATTCTACTGATGCCTCCGTTTACCGACAAAAGCCATTTGCTGTTTGCATACCTCAGATTTATAACGACTTACTGGAAATTATTAAATGGTCGAATATGTACCAAGTTCCCATTATTCCGCGTGCTGCCGGCACTTCCCTTGCCGGACAAGTGGTTGGTGAAGGCTTAATTATCGATATTTCAAAACATTTCAAGCAAATTTTAGAAGTCAATACCTCAGAAAAATGGGTCAAAGTACAATCCGGCGTTGTACTCGATGAATTGAATTTGTTTTTAAAATCTTACGGGCTTTTTTTTGCACCGGAAACCTCAACTTCCAATAGATGTAACATAGCCGGGATGGTTGGCAATAACTCTTGTGGTACACATGCCCTAATTTACGGAAGCACTCGCGAGCATGTTTTAGAACTCAAAACCATACTTTCCGATGGTTCGGAAGTGGTTTTCGGCGAATTGACTCAAGCCGAATTTTACAAAAAATGCACCCTTCAAACCCTTGAAGGACAGATTTATAGGAAAATTAATCAAATAATTTCCGATACTGCTTTACAAAACGAAATTGAAATCGAATTTCCCGATAAAGAAATTAAACGCCGAAATACCGGCTATGCCATTGATTTATTAAAGTTTGAAAATAAAAATTCAAAAATCGACAAAAACGAGCCAACTATAAATTTATGCAAACTTTTAGCCGGTTCGGAAGGCACTCTGGCTTTTACAACCGAAATAAAATTGAATTTAGAACCTTTGCCGCCTCCCGAAAAAGCAGTAATTCCAATTCATTTAAGCAATTTGCAACAGGCTTTTGAAGCCAATTTGATAGCATTAAAGCACAATCCTGTGGCTATTGAATTGATGGACAAGCCCATAATGGATTGTACCAAAGGCAATCGTGAGCAAGCTAAAAATCGTTTTTTCGTACTTGGCGACCCCGAAGCCCTTTTAATTGTTGAGTTTGCAGCACATAGCAAACAAGAAATTTTTGATAAAGCCAAGTCCTTAGAAACAGAAATGCGCCAAAACGGTTTTGGTTATCATTTTCCATTACTCTTTGGTAATGAGGTTAATAAAGTTTGGAATTTGAGAAAAGCCGGTTTGGGAGTTTTAGCCAATTTAGAGGGAAGTGCCAAAGCGGTTGCATTAATAGAAGATATAGCTGTAAATGTAAAAAAGCTACCTGCTTTCATGCAAGAAATGACGAAAATGCTATCAAAAAACGGACTTTCGTGCGTACATTATGCCCACATTAGTACCGGAGAGTTGCATTTGCGACCGATGATTGATTTGCATACTTCGCATGGGCAAACTTTATTTCGACAAGTAGGTTTAGAAGCAGCTCAATTAGTGAAAAAGTATCGTGGTTCACTCAGCGGAGAGCATGGCGATGGGCGTTTGCGAGGCGAATTTATCCCAATCATGGTTGGAAATAGAATTTATGAAGTTTTTAAAGAAATAAAAATCACTTTTGACCCCAAAAACATTCTTAATCCTAAAAAAATAATCGAAACACCTCAAATGAACACTCATTTGAGGTATGAAGCTGACAAAAAATTGCCTGAAATACAAACTTTTTTCAATTTCGATGCCGAAAATGGCATTTTGGCTGCTGCCGAAAAATGCAATGGTTCTGCCGATTGCCGCAAATCGGAAATTATTGGCGGCATGATGTGTCCAAGTTTTAAAGCCACCAAAGACGAAAAAAATACAACGCGAGCGCGTGCCAATCTTTTACGAGAAATTTTAACGTATTCAAAGACTAAAAACCGCTTCAATAACAAACAGTTATATGAAGTTTTCGACCTCTGCCTCATGTGCAAAGCCTGCAAAACCGAATGCCCTTCGAGTGTTGATGTTGCTAAGTTAAAAATGGAATTTTTGCAACATTTTTATTTATCCAATCCTATTTCTTTGCGTTCATGGCTTATCGCAAATTTGCCCATTTTCAATCAATTAGGACAAATTTCACCTTTTTTATTCAATTTTTTTGCAAAAAAAATTATGCCATTTTTAGGCTTTACGCCCAAAAGAAGTTTTCCGATTTTACAAAAAAAAATTATACCTGAAAATTTTTTAAAACCCGTTGAAAAAAAAGTTTTAACTTCCAAACCGCATTCAAAAGTCTGTTTATTTATTGATGAATTTACACAATTCAATGATACACAGATTGGTATAAAAGCAATATTGCTGCTTACACATTTAGGCTATCAAGTAGTTATACCAAAGCATTTAAATAGTGCAAGAACTTATTTATCAAAGGGTTTGCTTAAAAAAGCGAATAAAATAATCAGCATAAATATTGAATTACTTTCTCCCTTAATTTCTGACGATTTGCCTTTAATAGGCATTGAGCCATCAGCAATTTTAGGTTTTCGTGATGAATATTTATTGTTGGCTTTCGCCAAAAATAAATTTGCAGCCGAAAAATTAGCCAAAAATGCACTACTTTTTGATGAATTTATAGCAAAAGAAATAGAAAAAGGAAGGATTACAAAAGATTTTTTTACAAAAAAAGCACAAAAAATTACACTTCATACTCATTGTCATCAAAAATCGTTAGCTGATTCAAAAAGTTTAATTACTATGTTGTCTTTGCCTGAAAACTACGAAGTTACAGAAATACCATCGGGTTGCTGCGGCATGGCTGGTGCTTTTGGCTACGAAAAGGAGCATTATGAAATTTCCATGAAAATAGGAGAACAAGTTTTATTCCCTAATATTAGACAAATATCTGATAACGTGATTATTGCAGCTTCCGGCACAAGTTGTAGATGCCAAATAAAAGATGGCACAAAACGTCAAGCATTGCACCCGATTGAAATATTATACGATGCTATCGTATAATATTTGATATTTTTATACGATACTATCGTGTATTTTTAATTGTTTTTGCAAGATACTATCGTATAAAACTTAATATTTTTATACGCTACTATCAGATATTTTTAATTATTTTTACACGTCAGTATCGTATAAAAATAATTAAAAATATATGTTAATATCATATAAAAGATTTGTATAATACACGATAGTATCGTATATTTGCAGCATGAAACAAATCTTATTTCGATACAACCCTTGGTGGGAAAATGAAAATTTTGCCCAGAAAATGATAAGCAGAGAGAAATTGCTTAATCAATTATTAATCCAATTGTCTAATAATCAAGTAATTTACTTGACTGGTTTGAGGCGCATTGGCAAAACAAGTTTAATGAAATTGTTGATTGATAATTTGATTCAAAAACAAAATATCAAGGCTCAAAACATTTTATATGTCAGTTTAGATAATTATTTGCTTCAAAATAATACAATTTTTGAAATTATTGACGAATTTAGAGCTATTCACAGACATAAATTTGAAGATTTCTTATATTTATTTTTTGACGAAGTTACTTACCGAGAAGATTTTGAATTGCAATTAAAAAATGTAGTTGATAATCAAAATGTTAAGATTTTTGCATCTTCTTCAAGTGCTTCGTTGATGAAAAGCAGAAAACCTCATTTAACAGGTCGTAGTCGGATTATTGAAATTTTACCACTTGACTTTGAAGAATTTCTTCTTTTTAAAAATATTCATTTGAGTTTTGCTGATGAAAACTTATTGAAAACTTATTTCACTGATTTTTTAAAAACCGGAGGAATTCCTGAATATGTATTAAGAAATGATATTGCTTATATTCAAGAACTTATCGATGATATAATTTTTAAAGACATTGTTTCGCACTACAATTTAAGAAGTAATCAGGTTTTAAAAGATTTCTTTTTGCTTTTGATGGAGAGAGCCGGTAAACAACTGAGTTTAAATAAAATAGCAAAAATTCTTTTTGTTTCGCCAGACACGGCGCGACGTTACATGGAGTATTTTGCGGATACTTTTTTGGTTTACCAAGTTGCAAGGCATGGCACAACCAATGAGCGTTTGCTTTCGCAAAAAAAAGTGTATGCGCCTGATATTGGTATTCGCAATTTTTTTACCGGTTATCGCGATACGGGCAGTGTTTTTGAAAATTATGTTTTCTTAAAAATAAAACATCTGAATCCTAAGTATTTATATGAAAATGCTACAGAAATTGATTTTTTTACAGAAAATAAAATGTTACTTGAAATAAAATTTCATGATTTAGAACTTTCGCCAAAGCAACAAAAATTATTTGACGAAACTACGGCAAATTACAAATTTGTAGTTCGAAATTATAAGGATATTGATAGCATCATAGCAACAAGTTTTCTGGTATAAAGTAAATTTTATAAAAATGGAATTACATATTATTTTTTTGGTAATATTAGTTGGCTTTTTTGCCGGTTTTATAAATACTCTGGCGGGTAATGGTTCTTTGTTATCACTGCCTTTGCTTATGTTTTTAGGTTTACCGGCAAATATTGCCAATGCTACTAATAGAATTGGGGTTTTGCTCCAAAGTTTAGTGGCAAGTGCGAGCTTTCGTCAGCAAAAAATTTTAGATACAAAAACAAGTCTTAAATTAACTATTCCTTCTGTAATTGGTTCATTGTTAGGTGCTTATTTAGCAGTAGAACTGAATGAAGTACTTATGCGTCAAGTAATAGCTGTGCTTTTGGTGGTGATGTTTTTTTTAATTTTATTAAAGCCAAAGGCTTGGGTAAAAGGAAAGACAGATACTATCAAAGAACGTAAAGGCATAGTCCCGATTTTGGTTTTTTTTGCTGTAGGCTTTTATGGTGGCTTTATTCAAGCTGGAGTGGGTTTGTTTTTGTTGGCTGCGTTAGTTTTGGGAGCAGGCTTTGATTTGGTTAAAGCAAATGCCTTAAAAGTTTTTATTGTTTTGGTCTTTACTTTTTTTGCTTTAATTGTGTTTATTTTTAATAATCAAATTGATTATACTTTAGGTTTTACACTTGCTATTGGCAACATGGCGGGTGCATTTGTAGCAGCTCGTTATGCAGTGAAACGGGGCGGTAAGTTTATTCGATATTTTTTGCTTTTGGTTATTTTTGTTTCAATTTTTGAATTGTGGGGTATTTTTAAATATATCACGGAATTTTTTACCTAATTTTAGAAAAAAAATCAGATTCTTTTTAAATATTTATAAATTTTTACAATTCAATTATTTGCACTAAATAAAATCCAAATTATTTAAAAAGTAGTTTGTTAAAACACCGGCTACATTTTAATGATTAATGGGCACTGTAATAAAAACATTTGTACCTTTATTTAATTCTGAAGTTAAAAATATTGCACCATTTAATAATTCAATATAAGCTTTGGCTAAAGTAAGCCCTAATCCGTTGCCTCCAAAATGCCGTGTATTTCCGGTTTCAACTTGTCTAAAAGGTTCAAATATAACTGATTGCATATTATCTGCAATTCCTATTCCGGTATCGGAAATAACTATTTGAATAAAATTATTTTGAATGCTATAAAAAAATTCTATTTTCCCTTTTTTTGTAAATTTTACGGCATTATCAACTATATGAGTAAGTATTTTTTTGAGTTTATTTAGGTCAGAGTGAATATATAGTTCCTTTTCCTGTTTTTTCAGAAAGATTAATTCTATATTTTTATCTCGTGCGGCTTCCAAATATTGTTTTTCTAAGGCTATTACCAATTCGATAAAATTAAATCGGTTTATTTTTTTTGAAATCTGCTGGGTAGAAACTTCTGATATTTCAATTATATCGGTAATGATGCCAATTAGTTTTTCGCTGCTTTGGTTAATAATTTTCGAATATTGGCTAAATTTTTCATTTCCTTGGTCGCACTTTGTTATTAATTCCGAAAAACCAACTATGGCATTTAACGGCGTTCTTACTTCGTGTGAAATGTTATTTAAGAAGGCGGTTTTCAAACGATTGCTTTCTTCGGCTTTTTCTTTGGCGTATAACAACTCTTGTTCTGCCAATTTTCTTTCGGTAATATCTTGATTTACACCAAAAGTTTTAATTGTTTTTCCATTTTCGTCTTTTTGAATAAAAAATCGAACACTGATGTAGCCTATTCCGCCATCAAAATATTTAATTCGGTGTTCCAAATATCTTGAAAAATTGGGGTCTTTGGTTAATATCGCTTTTTGATTTTCAATGGCAACCATGGCTGCGTCTTCGTGATAAACAAATTGATTTGCATACGATTCAATGCTCATTTTATAACCACCAACTTGTTGAGTTGTGGTGTGAAAAATTTTATAAAAACTGTCGGTAAAAGTAAAAATTCCGTTTTCTATATCTAATTCCCAATTGCCTAATTTTGCTATTTCGTGGGCTTCGATGAGTTTTTTTTCGTTGTCTTCGGCTTTTTCTTTGGCTAAAATCAATGAGTTTTCCTTTTCTTTTAGTTGCGTTATGTCTAACATGGCTACAATTACGCGTGAAAAATCGGTTAAGTAATCTTCTGGTACAAAGGATTTTACATAAAAATACTTGATTTTTCCGCTGGCGGTTTTATGCTCGGTAACGCTTTCAAAATAATGCTTGTGAAGTGCTAAATTGATTAATGCCAATTTAAAACTGCTTATTGAATTGGTGGTTAGAGTGGTACCAAAATTTTCAAACAAAGACTCTTTGGTGTTAAATTCTAATGTTTTTAATACGGCACTGTTTACGTTCAATATTTTTGTACTGCGTATGCACTCTAAAACGGCACCGGGATTTTGTTTAAAATATTCTGAAAAATCATTTACACCTTGCGTTTTAAGTTGGTCTAAATGATTCACTACTTGGCTAAAATCTTCTTCCCAAAACAAAATAGGCGTTTCGTTGAAAATGGAATGAAAATATTTTTCGCTTTTTTCAACTTCTTTTTTGGCATTTATCAATTTGAATTCGGCTTGTTTTTGCTGGCTTATGTCGGCTATGGCAGCTATGGCAAAGTCTATGTTTCCCTTTTTATCTTTTATTACATTTACCGAAAGATTTGTCCAAAGCAATTCTCCATTTTTGCAAACATAATGTTTTTCGGTATTAAAAAATTCATTGCCTTGCATTAAAAAATTTTTTACATGATTGAAATTATGCTGGGCTTCTTCTCGATGGCTAATGTCTTCAACTTTAAGTTGCAAAAGCTCTTTTTGGGTATAACCCAAGAGATTACAAAATTTTGTATTGACCGATATAAATTCTTGTTTTTTGTTTACAACCGCTATACCCACAGCCGATTGCTCAAAAATAGCCCTAAAACGTTGTTCGTTTTTTTTCAGTATTTCTATATTTTCTTGGGCTTTCGTGCGAGCTTGTTGCAAGGCGGCTTCAACAATTTTTTGCTGATGGATATTAAAAACGATGCCATTTATCCGTTTGGGTTTGCCCTCCGAAGTGCGCTCGATAACGCGCCCAAAATCGTAATAATAAAGATAATCGCCCGATTTGGTTTTTATTCGATACGTAACCTCGTAAAAAGGGATTTTGCCCAACAAATGGTCGCGCATTTTTTCCATAGTAGAAGGATAGTCGTCGGGGTGAATAAGCTCGGTAATTTTGTAAATCTCCGTAGGAAACTCTTCAACCGTATAGCCCAACATAGTGGCTTTATTGGGGCTATACCGCACCCTTTGGCTTTCATAATCCCAATCCCACCAAGCTACTCGCTCGTTGTTAAATGCCAAATTGAGCAATTCGTTCTGTTCGTTTATGGTTTTTTGATATTTTTTTTCACAAGTTATGTTTGTAATAGCGCACCTGCACAATTTTTTTTGCCAATTCAAATCAAAAAACGATTGTGCATTTATTTTGGTATTAATCACTTCTCCCGAACTGTTGATGAAATCAAAATCACCTTGTTCTACTTGATTACTTTCAAAAACTTTTTTAAAAAATTGGGTAAATTTTTTTTTAGAATTTTTTTCTAAATATGGAAAAATTGAAGTTTTATTAAAAACTTGAATGGGCAAACCAAACATTTGAGTTGCTGCATTATTAATGTCGTAAATATTGCCGGTTGAGTTGAGCGTTAAATATCCGATGGGTGCATTGTGATACAAGCTGTGGTATTTTTCTTGCTGAGCAGCTAATTTTTCGTTTGTTAGTTGAAATTCAGTATTTTGCATTTCCAACTCTATTTGGTAAATACTCAATTCTTCAACTAATTTTTCTATATCGTTTACATAATTTACCGAATGTTCCCTGGCACCTTGTTTCAAAAGTGCTTCCGCTTTTTGTCTCAATAATAATTGTTTTTGGTTGTCCATAGTTTTGTGCGCTTAAATAAAAGTTTTTGGTTTGTCTTAATTTTTTTTTAAACATTCCTTTTGTTTACGCCAATTAGAGGGTGTTTAAATTGTCTTTTTTTTTCTAAAAAAAATCTGACATAGATTTAAACACAAAAAAAAATTCTAATTAAATCAATATACCGTTTGTAAGTTTTATATTTACAAAATTAACTTTTTTTTTACAAAAAAACAAATTAATTTAGGTGGTGATTCAAAAAGTATGATAAAATAAAACTTTAACAATAAGGAAATTA
>DYNA01000019.1 GCA_020721325.1 Paludibacter propionicigenes | reverse complement strand
ATATTAATTTTGGTTTTATTTGATTTTTATCATACTTTTTGAATCACCATCGAAAATTAAATGTTTCGTCATCTATTTCCCCAATTTCATCTATTAATTGGTCTGAAAAAAGAAATTTTATTTGATTAAATGCAGAATTCCAGCCCCAACTACCATTCAAATCAAGAAATCCAATTTGCCAACAAACATTAAATTTTAAAAAATTTTCCGGATTTTCTACGTGTTTCGATTGCTTTTTATTCGTTGGGGTTTCTTTTATTTTTACCTTTTTATCTTTCATTTTTTACAAAGAACTATAATACTCTGCCAATTCTGAATGACTAATAACGCTATCGCCACGTTCTAATTGATACAAACCTTTTCTTGCATTTCGCCAAGGTGCTTCTAAATGAGTTAATTCTATTAACCAATTCGCACTTTTGTCGCCATAATGTTCAAGTACTTTATCAATCGTTTCCTTTTGCTCGATTGATAAATTTGATATTTTCCCATTTGATATTGATGAAATGGAATAATTTCCTCGATGTTTATCAAACAAAACAGGAATAACAGGTCCATTAGCCCAGGCTTGAATGGGTTCTAAAAATAATGGCTTTTCATCCCATACCAACGACCATGCTTGACAATAATAAACCAACTTTTGAAGTTTCATTGTGGTCATTGTTCCTTTTTTTTGAAGGATATAGGAAGCAACATCAAATACATTATTTTCAAGTGTATATGTAGAATTATTTTCCATTTTTACAAAAATTAATTGTTTTACAAAGATACAATATTTTTGAAATCAAACCTTTTTTTTAATAAAAAAGAATGTTTTTAAAATCTAAAAAATTAAAAAAACCAAAATTGATAATGGAATGAATTTAGGTTATTAGTTTTTTATCAATTTTGTTTTAAAAACCTTTTTTTCAGATTGCAATACCAACAAATACATTCCTTTTTTTAAAGTTTCGATAGAAAAAGGGGTGTTGGTATAAAATTCGGGGCGATGTAGAATTAATTTTCCGCTTAGGTCGTAGATTTTAAGTTGAAATTCTTCTTGCGGCTCTTGCGAATTTATTTGAATAAAATCAGTTGCCGGATTGGGAGATAAGCTTATTTCTTGAGTTTCGTTGGGTAAAATCGGTTCTATGCCGGTAATGAGTTCTTTGCGAAATACCGGACGTATAAGCAATGCGCCTTGCCGCGAAGAATTTTGCCAACTGCCATCGATATTGTAAAAAATATGGTTTTGTGCATTGCTATTGATGTCGTAACCTACATTGAGCAAGGCTTCAGCCGTTTGTATCCAACCGATGTAATAAGTTCCCGAAAGCACCAATTCACTCGTGTCGGCTATGGGATAGGAATAGAATTGAAGCATTTTGCCCGAATATTCGGGTTTTATTCCGCTTTGACGGTAAATGATGTTGCCCGGAATGCCGTTTTTGTCGTCCCAAATGGTTAAATCGAAATATTTTTGATTTTCGTTGTTGTAAGTTGGGTTAAAAAACATTTCGATAGAACGCAAAGTATCGGTTATGTAAGTAGTAAATTGGTAGGCAAGCATGGCATTTTTTGTTCCGCTGCCCGAAATGCCGTAGCCCAATTCGGGTACGCCGTCGTCGTAGGCGTAATAATTGTTAAAGGTTTGATAATAAGCTATTTGATTGTTTTCGCTGGGGTCAAAAGCCGATGAAGTTACCAATTTTACTTTGATTTCAAAAACAGCTCTTTGCGCCGAGTGCGTTGGAAATGAATAGCCTCCAATGGGCAATTCGGGTTTCATTTCTGCGTAAGCACCTATATTACTGGCAGAAGCTTCTAATTTTCCTCCGCTTGTTAAATTCAAGGTATCTCTAAAAGTGATGTATAAACTATCGATGGTTCGTGTTTTGTTGTCGTTGTTTTTATAATTGATTTGTATAAAATCATTGATTTTAACATTTTGCTGATTGTTTACGTAATGACGCCAAGGGACTGATTTATAATCTGTAAGCAACGAGCCTATCGGGTTTACGAAAGCTACATCGGTGCGAACGGTGTCCAATTCGTTGCGTCCTTTGTTTAAGTAAACATAGTCTATGTTCCAAAAGTCGCCATTGCCTATTTTGCTGGGAATCAGTCCGGTGATTGAAACATAATTTTTAAATCGAAATTGAAACCCTTCTTGCAAATAATCGGTACTCAAAATGGGTAAAATAACTTGCTTAAAGGTTTCATTTTTAGCTGTTTCGGGTTGCCAGATTTTTTCGGAAGAGGGCAAAATTTCTTTTACGCTGTTGTTGGATTGATTGACCGCTTTCCAAACGCTTTTCCATTTTTGGGTAACCGGCGAATAATATTCAAGTATCAGAGTATCATTGGTTTCTGGAGCATCGCCATTGCCTTGTGGTTGGTAAAAAAAGCTCAAATAAATCGACATATCGTTGGGATAGTTCAGATTTATTGGGTTTGAGGTTAGTGAGTCGGCAAGGCGCGTTACGCTTGGTATTATGTTTGAATGCAAGTTGCCTTTTGAGTTTAAAGCATCGAAAGTTGCATAGCCAATGGTAGGCGGATTGCTGCCATAAGATTGATTAACAAAGACTTCCTTGTCGAGCCACAGCTCCGAAGTTGGAAAAATCCAAGAAAATGAGAAATCGTCTAAAAATGGCAATTCTAATGGCGTTCCTTTACTATTCTTTTTTTGGCTAACCGTTTTGCTTTTTAAAACCGCATTTTGGCTCAAAGGCACGAAAACTTCTTGCGAATGGATAGAAACGCTGGCGAATAGAAAAATAATAAATAATAAATAACGCATTTTTTTCATTTTTTAAAAAATCAATTAATCCGGTATGGCAATTAATTTGCCAATTTCTTTTTATCAACAGTAAACCAAAGATTTACGGTAGAACCCATTTTTACCGAATTACTTCGGCTGTTTTCGGGGCTTTGTTTCCAAACTTTTGCATTGAGCGAGTCGTTCAATGTTTTTACCGATTTATCGTAACTTATTGAGCCAATGTTCAAATAAAAATCCACTGCTTTTGAAAGAGCTTCTTTTTTCTTTAAGTTTTTTAAATTCGGAACAATAGTAAAATCTTGGTCTTCAAGACCTTTTCCAATGGTTAAATCTATAAACGAGCCTTTGGGCAGTTTTGTGCCGGGAGCTATTTTTTTTCCTTTAAAACTTTGCATAAGCACATAGTTTACAGCTATATCGGGTACGTAGTTCAAATTTCCTACCCAAAGCCCTTCGGTTTCCAAATCCGATTTTGCTTGTGTAAGCGAAACATTGGTAACGTTCGGTATTTCAACCATTTGCATTTGTCGGGCATTGATGGTGATAAAAATTGTACGACCTTTTTTTACTTTAAAATCAGCCGGAGGGTTTTGTTCTACCACCGAGCCGCGCGGACGGTCAATGTAATAAACCGAATCGGATATTTCATATTGTAAATCGTTGTCGTCGAGCAATTCGCCCGCTTGTTTGAGCGACAAACCGTTCAAATCCGGTACGATATACTCGTCGCCGTGGTCAGTATAAATATTCAGCGAAGCCATTGTAAAAAGCGCAATGCCCAATACGATGGCAAGAGCTATTAAAACATGTTTTAAAAATGTCTGTGTAGAATAATATTTTATCTTTTCTATGATTACTTCTTTGTTCATTTTATATTTTTATATAAAAATTTACTTTATTTTTATAAAATTTTTATTCAACGAAAATATTTTATAAATGCAAATTTATAAATTTTTTTTATATATAAATCTAAAAAAAAGTTTTAAAATTTAACTTTAACCTAAACTACTGACTTCTTGCAATTTACTGTAATTTAAAATTTTAAAAAATTTGCCTTCAAAGTCTATAATAGAATCTTCTTTAAACTTTTTGAGCATTCTGACTACACTTTCCATCGACATTCCCGATAATTCGGCTAATTCTTTTCGCGAAAGCTCTAATTCAAATTCGCGGCTTTTAAAAATATTATCAGACAAGCAAATTAATATATCGGCAAGTTTTCCATAAGTTTGTTTGTAAGTAAGACAATAAAAACGGCTGTTTATCTGTGTTTTGTTGGCACTTAGCAATTTGATTATTTCCATTGCAAATGCCGAATTACTTTCAACTATTTCTTTAAAAACTTCAATATCAATTAAGCGTACTTCTGAGTCGATATAAGCAGAAGCCGAATACCTTAAAATTCCTTTTTCGTCACCTAAAGAGGTTAAACCTAAAATGCCTCCCGTTGGTACTACTCTAAGTATTAACAAATTATCTTTGTCTTCGATAAAAACTTTCGCTAAACCTTGTTTCATAACCATTATGTGCGAGGCAAAAGTTCCCTGTTTACAAATAATTTCTCCTTTTTTGTATTGAACGGTTACTTCGTTTTGCTCTAATTTTTGTAAATCGGCGTTGCTTAATTTTTTAAAGCATTCACATGGGTCGCAATTGCTTATTGTACAACTTGTTAAATTGAGTTTACTCATCTTTTTTTTAATTTTAATGTATGCAAATATATAAATTTTTTGGTTGCCACGAGTGTTAGAACGTTTTTTTTTACATTTTAGGCGTTTTTTTTGTTTGTTACACAATTTTTTATTTTATTTTTCAAAAATTAATTCCATAAAAGAAATTTACTTAGCGCGGTCATAAATTAAATCTTTATACAACAAGCGGTAACTTTACCAAAGTTTTTTAAATTTTGGCAAAGTTCTAATTAAAACGTAATTACATAAAAATTAAAACTCAAATTAGAACATTTTAAAAGTATAAATAAAAACTGCCTTGCAAGTCAAAAACCTTACCATCTTCGCCAAGTGCCTTAATAACATAATAATACACACCATCGGAAAGTAAATTACCGCTACCGTTTAGGCGACCGTTCCAGCCCAAAGCAGGCGAAGCAAACTCATGCACTTTGCGCCCCCAACGATTGGTAATGACGCACTTAAAAGTAAGCAAACTACTCCAATTTACCATAAACACATCGTTTGCACCGTCTTCGTTGGGTGTAAAAACATTTGGCACTTCTATAAACGAATTGCAGTCGGAAGTTAAAATTTCGGCACTGTCGGTGTAAACACAATTCTTGGAGTCGGTAAAACGCAAATAATATTTTCCGGCATTTAGAGCCGAAAGGTTTTGAACCGATGTACCTTGTGCATTTGTCCAAACAATTTCGGGTGTGGGGCGCGTGTGGGTAATTAAAAATTGAATGTTGCCGGTTGGCTTGCCGCATTGAGAATTAGTTGTAGTGATGTCAATTTGGGGTTGAGGAGCCGGTTTTATATCGAAACTAAGCGTATCGGAGCAGTTTCGGGCATCAAAAACTTGCAAAAAGTGCTTTCCAACTCCAATATTTTGTATATTTTGAGTAGAAAAGTGCGTTTGATTGTCTAAAATTATATCAAAATTGGCACTTCCGCCATTAATATTGAGAAAAAGGCTTCCGTTGTTTTCGCCAAAGCACCTTTCATCTTCTTTTTGCGCAAGCGAAAGAGCCATTACAGGCGGTTGAGCCAACCAAACGCTGTCCGTTACAGGCGAACAATTATTGGCATCGGTCAGAGTCAGCACAACGTATTTTTCTCCCGAAAGGGAAAGTAAAACAGAATCGGAGCTTGTTGGGAAATCTTTCCAATGAAAAAAATAATCCGGTGTTCCGCCTTGAGCGTGAGCTATCACTTCGCCGCCTTGTGAGTTGGTGCAAGAGTTTTTGCTTTCGAGCGTAAGCGACAGTTTTTCGGGCTGAATGACTAAAAAAGTGTCCACATTTGAACAAAAAGCATCGGTTATTTGAATGATGTATTCGCCCGAAGGCAAATTTTGAGCGTGATTGCTTTCTAAATCATTGTAGTTAAGCCACTTGTAAATAATAGGCTGGGTAGCATTATCAGATGACAAATCAATGGTGCCGTTTTGCAGCCCAAAGCAAGTTGGGTGCGAAATATCGGCGTTGATATTGATTAACAAGCCGTTGGGCAGCGAAATACTTCGCTGGGCGGTGCGTCCCGATGCGGTTTCTGTTATTTTTATGGTGTATTCGCCTTTCGGCAAAAATTCTTTCAGGCTCGCCGTTGAGCCGTCGTTCCAAAGGAAAGTATGCAGGGCATTGTCGTAGGTAATCAGTTCAATGCTGCCATTTGCTTCATTGGGGCATTTTGGTGGCGAAACTTTTGCAAAATGCACCAAAATATCGTCTGTAAACGTGCAAAGTTGTCCGTTAATCATTCCGTAAACAGCAGTAACAGAGTATTTTCCGGCTTGAGAGATTTCGAGTTCATTTCCCTGATGTCCGGTACTCCAAAGGTAGTAAGTTTGAGCATCGCCGTTGAGGTTTTGCGTGCCAATGATGGTTTTTTCGGCATCAATCATAATGGTATCGGGCGAAAGACCGTAAATATATCCGGGTTGGTCATCGAAAATCCAGCCTACGCACGAGTTGTCGATGTTGTCGGAATGATTGAAATTTCCGGCGTAAAAAGTCGCACCGCCCTTTCCTCCAATGTTTTGCATTTCAAGAAAGTCGCCTTTGATGCTGCCTTCGGCTTTTTCAAAATAAGCTATCTGGCTGTTGCTCGAAAGCACGTAAATGTGCCGACAATGATTGCCTCTGATTTTAAGGTCGCCCAAAATGGTTTGAGAAATACCGCCTTGCAATTCGTAACGCTTGTCGGGCGTAAATATCAGAGTATCAAATACATTCTTACCAAAAAAATCGCCATCGCCATTGAGTTTGCAATATCCCAATGTGTTTGTACCGGTAAAAGTAACGTTGCTGTTGGCTTCGAGAAAACGAATGTTGTTTTTTCCGGTTACATCGCCGTAAGTAAGAATTAAAAGCGTGTCAATGTCGCTAAAATCCCAGATTTGAGCATAAGCATAAAATACGGCTTTTTTTATTTTATTGAAATTTGTTATTTTTCCGGCATTTTTTATTTTCAAAGTATCTAAAATCTTTTGTCCGCTTCCGCTCAGTTCCCCTTTTCCCGCAAAGGTAATGTTTTTAAAATATTGCTTGGCACTGCCCTTAATGCTGCAATCGGAGCTATTTACCGTAAAATGCACATTATTAAACATTAAGCTATCCGTAGCATCGTTTTGCATAAACGAAAGTCCACCATTAAATCGCAAATCAAATTGGTTTCCCAAAATTTTAAAATCGCCCGAAACAGTCCACTTGTCGGCTATATCTATTTGAGAATTATCTACTTCCAACACCGAAGACTGCCCGCTGCTCGAAATAAAATTGCCCAAATTGAGCGCATGGCTTTGCGTGCGAAGCCGCCCGGAAGTGAGCGTAAGGGTTTGCGAAACGGTCAAACTGTCGTTTAAAGTCCACACGCCGCCATTTCCCTGAAAATATACTTGATTGGGTAAAATTTTTCCGGCAGAAGTAATTTGATTGTCGAGCTTGTCCGATTCAAAAACGATTTTGCCAAAATAATTCCAATTCATGTCTTCAATCAGCATTAGCGAGTTGTAAATGAACAATGTAGATGTTCCTAAATTCTCAATTTCGGGGTTGTAAAGACTTCCCGTCCAGTTCATGCTTTTGCAAAAAGCTTCGGCTATATCGATGGTAACTACTTGTGATGCAGCGGAAAAGGAATTGACATCGAAAAAAACATTGTCGGCAGGCGAAGGCACACACGCGCCTCCCGCTCCACCCGATTGATACGACCAATTGTTTTGGTCTGCCCAATTTCCGGTGTTTCCTACCCAATAAATATTTTGACCTGCGGCATCTAAAATGTTGCAACCCAGATTGTTTCCCATGTCAATGGAGTTGGCGGCAAAAAAGCCACCGACTACTTTTGTGGCATCTATGTCTTTTAAAATAAGGTAGTTCATATTTAAACTGCCTTCATTTTTAGCTATTTTGGCGCGTGTACCCGAAAGATTGGATTGCAAAACAATGTAGCCCGAACACGAACCCTCGCCCACGAGCGTATTTACGTACAATTCGCCTTGATGGTCTAATTTATAAACTTTTGCAGGAGTCAATTGAAGTGTATCGAAAAAGTTTTTTCCCTTAAAATTTCCGTTACCGGAAAAAATAACTTTGGTATAAATGCTTTCAGCACTTTCTACGGTTGCGTTTCCGATGGAATCGATAAAAAGAATGTTGTGAAAAACCAATTCCGAACCACCTTCGACTTTGGCGGAAGCCGAAAACATTTTTATCAAAGAAGTGCCGCTATCGAAATTGAAATTTGAAGACGAACCCGTTTTCCAAGCGTCATGAATTTCTACCACCGAATTTTCCAAAATTAAGCCTCTTTCATTGGCATTTGACGAAAAAAAAGTTTTGCATTTCACCTTTTGGCTGTTGGTTTTGAGCGTACCTTTTTGAAGGTCAATGTCGTTCATTGTAGTCGCAAGGCTATCTTGCAAAGTCCATTCGCCGCCGTTTCCGGCAAAAAAGATTTCTTTTCTAAAAGTGTGTGCTGCTGAAGTGATTGTGTTTCCGGCATTTTCCGAAAGGAAATGAAACTCACCGTTGTAGTGAAACCTCATATTTGGCGAAAGCCGAAGCGAACCGAAAAGGCGCATTTTGTCGGATTGGGTGTAAAAACGGGGATTTCCGGTGGTTGTAAACCAAAGTAAATCATTGCAATAGGCTTTTGGGGTAAGCACTTCGACGGTTTCGTCTCCTTGCGGGAAAGATTGGTCGTTGAAAATGACGTTGTCGGTGTGGAAAGGCACGCATTGCCCGCCCGCACCGCCGCTGGTGAGCGACCAGTGAGCGGTTTCGTTCCATTTTCCGTTGCCTCCTACCCAAAAGAGCGTGCGCGGTGTGTTGTGAATTGTCCAACCGGTTGTAACTTTCAGTCCGGCAGACTGTTGAGCTGTAAAAAATGCACCTTGAGCCTCGATGTTTTCAATCAATACATGTTCGAGATTTACGTAACCACTTTGTTTGTAAAGAATGGCTTTTTCTGCTCCCGAAGAATGTAAATAGGTAAAACCTTCGCAACTTCCGTTGGCTACAATTTCGGTGATAATGGTTTGATTTTTAGCACTTTCAAAACTGTAATTTTTGTTTTGCGCAAGCAAAAGTTTATCGAAAGAATTAGAGCCTTCAAAAATAGCATCGCCAGCAATGGAAACATAGCCTAAAAGGTTGTTATTGCCCGAAATACGCACGCTTCCGTTACAAATAAGGGTATCGACCGTGCAAGTTGTTGCCTGAAATCGAACGGAACTACTTTCTTGTAAAAAATGAATTTTTTGATACGAAAAGCCTTCGCCTCCGTAAAATTCGGCTGCTTGCGAAAAAGTATAAACGGTATGGGCATTGTGAAGGGTAAGTCCGGTATTTTCAACCAGCCAGCGTGTTTTAATTTGAAAAAGCGTGTTTTCTATTTCAAGGGTTTTGTTTCGTGCGCCGCCAATGATAAATCTATCGGCAGCAATGGTTTTGTTTTGGCAAATAAGTGTTCCGGCATTTATGAAAATGTATGCCGAAGTGGTCAGATTTCCAAGCATTTCGAGGCGTGCATTGTCGCCATTGAGCTGAATATCAGCGGTTGTGAGCAGCGTGTCGGCTTTCCACTCGCCTGTTATTCCGTTGAAAAGCAATTGACTGCCTAAATTTTTGCCGTAAGTGATGATTTTATTGTCTGGTTTTAGTGCTTCAAAATAAATTTTGCCGGAAAAATTAAAATTCATTTCGGGTGAAAGGTACAATGAGCCGTAAATGGACAAATTGCTACCGGCTTGGTTGGTTAAAGTAGGTTGATAAAGTGCTTGTTTCCAATCCATTTGCATACAAATAGCATTGCTTACATCTATTGTAACGGTCTGTCCGGCGGCGGAAAAAGAATTCTGGTCAAAATAAAGGGTATCGTTGTAGGTAGGAATGACTCCATGAAATACCGAAGTACTTCCAGATACTGGCGACCAGTGATTGAGTTCCGACCACTTTCCGCTACCGCCTACCCAATAATATTTTTCGGCAAAAAGCGAGTATGAAATAAAAATTAGGTAAAAAATAAAAATTGTTTTTTTCATTTTGAATAATTGAGCTTTATGATAGCAAAAATGATTGGTTTTTTGATTTTTTTGAATGACTAAATTACCATATTTAGCTACCTTTTATTGAAAATTTATTTTTTTTTAACGTTAAGAAATGATACGAATGCAATTTTTTTTACAAAAAAAGTAAAGATTATTTTTTTATAAAAAGATTTTTTTTGAAAAGAAAAGAAAATAAAATAATTTTAAAAAAAATGTTCATTTTACTTAATGAAATTTATTTTATAATTTTTTTTTCAATAAAAATATAAAAATTTGAAAAATAAAGAATTAACACTAAAATCAATAGAAGTTTTTGAATAGCATTCTTTTTTTATTTTCTTTTTTTGTAAAAAAAACACTTCTTTTTTTTAAAGCAAAACATAATTTTTAAGAAAAAAGTTGCATGATTATGATTAAATTTTTCTAAAAAATCAAAGGATAATTGTTAAAAAAACAGCTAAAAAAAAAGATTTTATTAAAAAAGTATGACTTTTTTTTAAATTGTTGAAAAAAGGATTTGTATATTGAATAAAAATGTTTTAATTTTGTTAATTCTAATTTTAATAAATAGCTATAATATAGTATTTTATATATTTTTTTTAAAAAAAGAAAGATAGATGGATAAAAAAAAGTGGGAAGCTATTCTTAAACGTGCGCAAGATTATTGTTCAAAAGCCGAAAAATCGGTTCAAGATATGTTGCAAAAGCTTCAGGATTGGGGGCTTGACTTGAATCAAGCAGTAGAGATGGTAGAAGTTTTAAAGAAGCAGGATTACATCAATCACGCTCGTTATGCTCAGGCATTTACAAACGATAAATTTCGTTTCAATAAATGGGGTTTAAATAAAATAAGAGTGGCATTACTTGCAAAACGTATTGAAAGCGAGTATATTAACAAGGCAATTAAGGCAATAGATATTAAGGAATACGAGCAGATGGTTGTGTCTGTTTTAGCTGATAAACGGCAAGAAATTGAAAAAAAAGAAACGGATAGTTATAAAATAAAAGCAAAGCTTTCTAATTTTGCTTTGAGCAGGGGTTACGAGCCGCGTTTTATTGAGCGAAATAATTAAATAGTTCAAATTTAGGTAGTTAAATGAATATTATCGTTCGCTAAACTTTGCCAAAGTTGCAATTTGTAAATTGGTAACAGTTCATTTTTTGTATCGTAATTAAAATGATTGAAACTTTGGCAAAGTTCTGTTATTCAATTTGTTAAAAAAAACGAACGAAATGTTTTAAATGGTAACCCCAATTTTAATGTACATAGGAAACTCATGTTATTTTTAGCCTAAAATCGGCAAGTTTATTGCTAACAAACTGATAATCATTGTATCAATTGTTTGCAAAAAGCCATCTGTTTCATATTTAATAAGGTGTTTATTTGCAGATTGATAAACTTACGGATTTAATATTTAGAAAAAGTTACTTTATTGCTGCCAACTCGTTGATTATAAATGATTTTTGTTTTCGTTTAAAAAAAAACAGAAAACATTCAATTTTAAAAAAATAAAAACAAATGGAAAAAAAAGAGGTTTCATGTGCAACTTGCTCAATGCGAGCAAAATATGATGTTAATAAAAAATCGTTTGTGGGTCGTTTCTGGCGTTGGCATATTAATTTTTGTCCGGGTTGGAAGGCTTATTTTTTATCTCTTTCGGCTGAAGAGCGCGAAGTTTTGTCTGAAAAATACAATTTTAAAAAGTATTTGTAACTATTTTCTAAACAGCTTATTATTTTGTTTTGCCAATGTGCTCAAACTTTGGCAATGTATTATTTATCATGTATTTAAAGTTAAAATTCATACCTTTTTTTAGTTAAAAATAGATTTTGGAATCAAATTCAGAGCATAGTCATTCATTTTTTCATATCATTCGCGATGCCTTCAAGCCCATTTTGGAGCGCGGGCTAAACGAAGGATATAAAGACCTTAAAAAGTCAGACCATTTGCCTTTGGTAATCATGGTGTTGGCGGGTTTGAGTACTATTTTAGTGAGTTTGATAACTTTAGCGGGTTATTTTTTTAGAGAATATTTTCATGCTTACGTTAATCATGCTCTGGTTTGGTCTGGTTTGGGAGTTTCGTTGTTGTTGTTGGTGCCAGCCTTGCGTTATGCTTCGGACAAAGGCTTGATTACTACCCGTTTAACCAATTCGCTTTTTGTTATTCACTTTTTTTTCAATTTTATTTTAGTATTAATTTTTCAGGTTTTTTATCAGCTTACAGAGCCTATTACTTTTGGGCTTTTGTTGGTGAACGTCAGTTTTTCATTTCTTACGGCTTTTTTGCGAAAGCTCACTATTTTGGGTTATTTAAGTTATTTTATAGCCTTGTTTTTGCCATTTTTTTATTTTGAAATCGATATTTTTTACTATTTGCCTTTTGTACTTTTTACCACTTTTGCCTTTTTACTTTTTGCCGAATACATCGAAAACAGCCGAATAAATGTTTTTGTTTCTATTGTAACTTACGTATTGTATTTTGTTTTGCTCAACAAATTCGCTTCGCCCGAAACGAAATTTCTATTTTTGGGTTTTATGTTTTTGTTTAGTTATTTGTATCTATTTTTCGATTTTATTGTTTACAAACAAGATACTCGAAAAATAGACACCAAATTGAAACTTTCGCTGTACGATTTTGCCTTACTGCTTGTAAGCCAAATATTTGTATCGTTTACTATCTTTTCGTTTTTTTATTCGAGCTATCAACAAATGGCTTTGGTGGCATTGCTCAATTCGTTGCCTTTTGCTGCTGCTTATTTGCTGTGGCGCAATAGCTTACGGCGCGATTTGCGTTATGCGCTGATTTCGTTTTTGCTTTTTTATTCGCTCATTTCGGTCATTATTTATTTTCATAACAATATTACGGCTTTAATTTTGGTGGGAGCTTTTGTTGCTTTGGGAACGCTTAATTTCGGTTTTATTTACGATGAACGAAAACTTAGAAAAATAACCTATTTATTTTTACTTTTTATAGGGCTTTATTTATTTCTGGGTATTTATTTCATTTGGCAATTGTGGGACGTAGAATATTTGCACATAGGCTTTTACATGTTTCTCTATCTCGATGCCATTTTATTTGTACTTTTGTTTATTTTCAAGCAAAACAAAAGGCTTTTTGAGGCAAGCGAAAGTTTTTATTTTCAAGCCACACGTATTTTTGCAGCTTTGCTAACGGGCATGATTTATTCCATTTTTATATGGCATGTGGTTCTATTTGAGTGGTTTGTGGTGTTGTTTGTCATTCCGTTTTATATTTATTTGTATTTGGGGCGTTTAGAAAACAGTTTGTTGCTCGAAGCGGTTGCTTATTTCGGAATTTTGGCAGTGAGTTACATTTCTTTGTTGGTATCGTATTATCAATTTGCTCATAATTGGGGAGTTACGATTTATCATTTGGGTTTGGTGTATTTGTTTTATGTAGGATTTGTTTTTATGCTGCTCCGATATTTAATAAAACTAATCAATTCAACCCAGCAATACGAGCGCACACTTAAGTTTGTGCGCAAAGACGGCATTCAAATTTTCAATATAGACAATGAAAGCAAACGCAAATACATTCTTCTAATCATTGATAATATTTTACAAATTTGGACTCTGTTTATGGGGCTTTTGTTTATAAAATATTATACAGGTTATTGGTTTTCGCTTTTGGCATTGTTTCCGGCTTTTATCATAATTAGTTGGGCATATTTATATCAAAAAGAATTGGCAAAATTTCTGGGATATTTCATTTATGCTGCCGTAGCTTTTAAAATTTTAATCTATTCCTTTGCCAATCAAAGCGGGGTTTCGCTGTTTAATATTTTGCAAATCGGTTTTTTCATTACCTTAATTTGGTTTACCCGAATCAATGTTTTTTACTTTAGCCGAAAATTAAGTTTATCAACTGCCAAAGTTATTGTAAAAAAAGAAAACAATAACGATTCGGAAGACTATACTTTGGAACGTTTAAAACATTTTTTTCAAGTTTTGGGAAGTCTTAAATTGCAATTCAAAGAAGTGAGTACCGTAGAAATATGGAAAAAAAAACAGATAAACAACCATTTTTACCTGCTTATTTCTTTTTGGCTGTCTTTTTTTATGTTTTTTATAGGCTTTTATTTAGATGTACATACCACCGATACCCATTTTGGTTACAACACTGCTTTTTTTACCGTTTTTATTTTACTTTATTTAGCCGGAAGGCTAAAACACAAAGCCATAGAAAACATAGCTTTAATAAATTTCGGAGTATTATTTTTGGGTGTTTTAATGTCAATTATTCAATCCGATTTTTCATATCATTTTTCAGAACAGCCACTTTTTGGTAAAATAGCTATCCTGCAATTTTATTTAGCACTTTTGGTTTTGTATAAATTTTACGACTATTTTGTAGATTACAGTGCCTACATCGAATTTTGGTTGGCAGCACACAAATTGGCTGTTGCAGCCTTACCTTTTGGCATTTTTTACGCCGGTTACAGAATATTTTCAAATACCGAGTACGAAAGCCTGATTTACTATTTCCCTTGGTTCAATGCACTGATTAGCTTTGGATTAAGTCAGTTTTATAAATTGCGAATGTACGTTATGCAATTTTATTTTTGGATAATGATAGCCGCAATTTTTGTGTTCATTTTTCCATTTCCTTTAGTAACGGTAGCCGGAGTAATTGCATTAGTGCCTTTGCTTTTCTACAAAAAAGGAATAACAAAACCCATAACAAGTTATCCTAAGTTTGAAATACTGCCTTATTTTACCCTTTTTTATGCCATTTTTTCGGTTTTTAGAAGTTATTTGCTGGTAAACAACGATTTATCGGGCGGAATATTTTTAGCATCAAGTTTCATTTTTGCCCTTTTATTTTTCCAAAAATACATTTATCCCGTAAGGCGAATGAAAATTCACTTATACTATTTGTCCATTTTGCTCATAGGCTTGGGATTTGGCTTTTTTTTACTCGACACCAATTTTGCAATCGACTTTCGCTCATCGAGTTACCGCATATTTTCCATCGTGTTTATGCCGTTTTCGCTCATCATGTTGCATCGGTTAATTTTCAATCTTCGCAATTATCCCGGACGCTTTTTTATCATCGAACTCTTGGTAGTTAATGTTTATTATATTTTTGCTTACACCTCGCTAATACTTTATTTTTCAGGTTCTTATACACACGTAACCATAACCCTCGCGCTGTTTGTGCATGGCATCAGTTTGCTGTTTCGCTCCGTTGTGCCGCGCTATAAGTTGCTCTTATCCATAGCATTGCTTGTATTTTTGTTGGCTATTTTCAAACTTTTTGTTATCGATATTCGTCATTTTTCTATTGTTGCCAAAATGCTTTTATTTATGCTTATCGGAAGTCTTTTCTTTGGCGGTGCCATTTATTTCAACAGTCAGAGTCAAAAGCTTAAAAAACAAGCAGATGAAAAAATTTGAAAATTTGAAAATTTGAAAATTTGGGAATTTTATTTTGATTGTCAATCGTTCGTTAAATATTTTTGTAATTATTTAAAATTCAATAAAATGATATATAATAAACCAATATTTTGTTCATTTATTGAATTTGAGATTATTCGTGCATTCATGTCAAAAAAAATAATGAACCATTGATAAGGGAATAAGGTTGATTTTCAAACTCTTATTCGTTTAGTAATCAAAAATAAAATTTATTCCCTCCCTTATTCCTTTATTATTTTTTTTAGAAAAAGAGAAAGATTTGAGTTTATTTGTGCATTCGTACAAAAAAATAACGAACTATTGGTTGTAAAATTTTAAAAAAAAACTTTTTTTTTAAGAAATTGATTTTATTTTTTTATTTTTGAAAATATTTTTTTACAAAAAAAAACAGTATAAACAAAAAAAATGAATTTTATGAATTTACTTTTTCCCATTTTAGGAGGCTTGATACTTTTATTCTTATCAGGATTAAGAGTGGCTCAAGAGTATGAAAGAGCCATTGTGTTTCGATTGGGTAGGTTTTTATCGACCAAAGGACCCGGTTTGTATTGGTTGATACCCGTTATCGACCGACAACAAAAAGTAGATATTCGTATCAAAACGGTTGATTTAGAGCAACAAGAAACGATAACCAAAGACAGCGTAACCATAAAAGTAAACGCCGTTTTATGGTTTAGAGTTATCGACCCTGAAAAAGCGGTTATTAAAGTCGCCAATTTTTATCAAGCCGTTTATCAATTTTCGGTGTCGGCATTGCGAAATATTATCGGTCAGCATTTGTTAGACGATGTTTTGAAAGAAAGGGAACAAATCAACGACACCCTTCAAAAAATAGTGGACTCGGTAACCGAACCGTGGGGCGTAAAAATAGAAATGGTAGAAATGAAAGATGTAGAAATACCCGAGTCGATGCAGCGTGCCATGGCAAGAGAAGCCGAAGCCATTAGAGAAAAACGCGCGCGAATTATTAAAGCCGAAGCGGAATTGGAGTCGTCGATTAAACTTGCTCAAGGTGCGCAACAAATGTCGGAAAGCCCCATGTCGCTCGAATTGCGCCGAATGCAAATGCTTTCGGAAATCGGAATTGACAACAACACAACGACCATTATTTTAATTCCTTCGGAATTTACCAATGTAGCTAAAAGTTTTACTGAAATGCTAAACGCCAAAAAGTAAAACCCAGATTACAAATTCATCGAACGATACTTTAAACGGTTATCATTTGAGCTTTTGTTTTTATGTAAGTGCTTTGTAAAAAAAACTTTGGCAAAGTTTTTTTATCGTATCGTTTGCCATGCTTTGTGGGTTTTTAGCATTTATTTTTTCAAAATTTCAACTCCTTTTTGTAAAGAATTATCAATCTGATGAATAATTGGAAAAAAACCATCGTTATCGAGAATGTTTCGGGCTATATAAGCTTTTATTTGTGTAAAAATCAATTGTTTTGAGATTTCTAAGTCTTTTTGAACGGTTGCTACGCCATTTTTTTCGGCGTAAGCCGTAAATTTTTGCAGTATATTTTGTGTATTTAAAAATTGATTGATTTCGTTAGCGGTTTTCATTGGGCTTAGTTTGGCTCTGTTGTTGTCGGTATATTCGAATGCAAACTGATAAATTAAGCCTTTTGAAGCTATTTTTCCAAAATAATCGGAATAATCGGTGGTATCGTGGGCTACAAATACATCTGGAGTAATGCCACCGCCTCCGTAAACAATTTTTCCGCCTTTGGTGGTGTATTTTAAACTGTCGCTGAATTTTGACGAATCGATTTGCATCAATTCGCCGTGCATAAAACGCTCCGCCAATTCGTGGTCGTAGTCGGTATCTTTGCCGTAAGGCTTTTGAATGCTTCTTCCGGTGGGCGTGTAATAGCGTGCCGTTGTAATTCTAAGCCCCGAACCGTCCGGGAAAAACATCGACTCTTGTACCAATCCTTTTCCGAACGAACGTTGCCCAACGATAGTTCCTATGTCGTTGTCTTGCAATGCGCCGGCTACAATTTCGCTTGCCGAAGCCGACCAAGCGTCGAGCAGAACCACCACCGGAACATTGAGCAAAGCTCCTTTTGAGGTGGCAATGTATTCTTCTTTGGGTCTGAAACGCCCTTCGGTATAGACAATGAGCTTGCCTTTGCCAAGAAATTCGTCGGCTATGGAGGTGGCTGCACTCATGTACCCGCCGCCGTTGCCGCGCAAATCGATGATTATTTTTTTCAAGCCTTGCTTTTTCAATTTTGCTACCGATTCGGAAAACTCTTTATAAGTGGTTTCGGCAAATTTACTGATTTTTATGTAACCTATCTCTTTGTCAATCATATAAGAAACATCAATGCTGTAAAGCGGAATTTCGCCGCGCGTAATTTCAAATTGCAAAAGTTCTTTAAACCCTCTGCGGTGAATGCCTACTTTTACTTTTGTGCCTTTTTCGCCTTTTAAATTCTTGATAATGTCTTCGTTAGAAGCTTTTACTCCGGCAAAACTTTTGCCATCGATGGTTACAATTCTATCGCCGGCTAAAATTCCTATTTTTTCGGAAGGTCCGCCCGAAATGGTTTGAATGACAATTACCGTGTCGTTTTGCATGTTAAATTGTACGCCTATTCCTTCAAATTTGCCTTGAAGCGATTCGTTCGAGGCTTGCATTTCTACTGTCGGAATATAGAGCGAGTGGGGGTCGAGTTGTTTAAGTATTTCAGGGATAGAACTTTCGATTAACTCTTCTTCCGAAAGGCTATCTACGTAATTTTCTTTTATTACATCAAAAATTGCAAAAAGTTTGTTGCCATTGGTGGTGTTTAGGCTCGAATGGGTTTGCGAATTGTTCAAACTTCGCTGGGTAAAAAATTTGCCCATGTAAAATCCCAACACTAAAAAAAGTGCCAAAAATATGGGCGTCAATATGCTTTGCAAGGAGTTGTTGTACTCTTTTTTGTTCGGTTTTTCGTTGTTTTCTTGCGAAACACCTTCTAATATTTCGTTTTCCATTGATGCTTTTTTATTGCAATTATTATAATTTTTTATCTATTACAAAACAAATCATTTCAATACGTTATACAAATTTCTTTTTTTAAGTAAATTTTTTTTTTATAAAAAAAGTGTACGCTTTGGGCAAAAAAAATGTAATTTTTTATTTGCACTTTTACTCAAATAAGTGAAATTTGTACGATTTTTTTCGTAGTTTTTTTTAAAAATCAAAAATTCGTTAAATGTTTGTGTAATTCATTAAAAATAAACAAAATGACACGCAAAAACAATGTTTTGTTAATTTGTTGAATTTGAGTTTATTTGTGCATTTGTGGCAAAAAAATAACGAACAATTGTAAATTGCAAAACTAAATAAAATTATGAATTGCTTATCAATGATTTTGTTTTTTTTAATAAAAAATAAAAAAAAACAATTTTTCGGATTAAAAAAAATCTATATTTGTAAAAACTAAAATTTGAAAAGAAACTTCTAAAAATGCGGTTTTTAGTAGTGCTAAGCCGATTTGGAAGAGCAAGTTTTCAGATTTTATTTTAGATTTTTTTATATAAAAAATAATTTTAAAAGTTTATTGAATGAAATTAAATAAATTTTTCGGAATAATAAAAATGTCGGTGGGCATTTTATTGGCATTAGCCATTTTGTTTTCACTTGTTTTTGAATTACTTACTCACTATTATTTTAACAAAAGCGAGTATTTGTATTATTATCAATTAATGCCCAATTACATTACTTTTTTTATGAATTTTACGGCTTCAATGGGAGCAATAGTTACCTCTCTGGTTGCCTTTTATTATGCTTACAGTGGTTGGAACGAGTTTACTGATAAAGAGCCTATTTATTTATTAGTTAGAATTTTAGTCAATTCCGTTCCTTCTATTTTATTTAGTTATCTTAGCTTTTTGGTTTTTTATACTTTGTTTTTTAGCCATCAAGCATCAAATTGGAGTTCGTTTCAAAAAATATTTTTTCCGGTATTTGTGCCTTTTCTAACTTTTCTTTTCATACGTGAGTTTTTTTTATCAAAAAAGGAAATTTCTTAATCGTTTTTTTTTTTTAAAACTATAAATAAATTTGTTGCAAATTGAAAGTCAAACTAATTTTTCTACTAAGCTGCGCTCGATATATACTGCAAACAGTAGCTTTGGCAAAGTTTTAATTACAAAGCAATTACATAAAAATAAAAGTTCAAATTATAACCCTTGAAAGTATAAATTCAAATTTATATAAGCAAGTTAGTAAATCATTTGATTTGCAAAAATATTTAAGTTTTCTATTTCATTGGTATCTATAATTATAACTTTGTTTTGAAAATATTTTTCAAAAAAATCTTGATAAGCTTGAGCTAATAATTTAAGTATTTCGGTATTTTCGTGAGCTTCTTTGCGTGTTCGGTCTTTAATTCGTTGGTACAAAATATCGGGCTGGGCTTGCAAATAATATATTTCGGAGGGTGGATTTATTTGAAAAATATTTTCTAAATCGCTTATTTTCAATTCACCCCGTAAGTAAAAATAATCGTAAATAAAGTAAAATAAATTCCGTAAAGGGCTTTGGCGGGTAGAAAAATAAGCAGCAGGAATAAACTCGATGATATATTGTAATTCTTCCGCAAATTGCTTTTCTATTTGGGAAAGAATTTGGTCAGAAATGATAATTTTTTTTAACAAAGGTGCATAAAAACGCCCGTAAATGGCTGTATCTATTAAAGGATGTCGCTCTAAAATAACATATTTGAAAGATTGATTGTTGTAGATTTTTAAAATTTCTTTAATCAAAAGCATTGAACTTAGCAATGCAACTGCCTTGAGTTGAGGCATTTGCTTTAAATCCGATTCTTCATTGAGCCAATTGATAAATTGTGCAGCTTTTAAAATTTTGCTGTTTTGTGGTAAAAATTGGGTATCTATTTGTGGAGCTTTTATAAAATGCACAGAAAATGAACTTTTTTGCCGAATTTTTTCAAAAACTGTACTTTTCCCGCTTCCATCGAGTCCGGTTATTAGAATGGTTTTCATGTTTTACAAAATTGTTTCTTTAAAAAAAATCCTTAAATTCACAAGTCATTACAATCTGTTAATAAACAACTGATACATTAATAATCATATCATTAAGTTAAACTTGCGAGTTTTATTTTTTTTTACTAATTTATATTTTAAATAGATAAATATCTGTTTATTTATTTATTTTTAGCAAAAGCGGATAGAATAATAAAAACAAACTCCGTTGCAAAAAAGTAAGTAAAAGTGGAACAATCCAAATATTAAGAGCTTGAGGAATAATGCCCCAACCTACTAAAAGCATAAAAATGAAGCCAATAGTTATCGACAAATAGATTTTATGAAACAATGTATTTTTTTTATAAAAAACAAAAAAAGCAAAAATAAGATGTGTTACCGGTAGCCAAGCCAAATTAAAATTGTTTACCGTAATGGTGTGATTGGTAAAAAACCAAGCAAAAAATAGGATAAAACCACCCACTCCGGCTGCGAATAACCATAAAAAATCGAAAAAAACCAGACGTTTTTTGAAAAAATAACCTGCCAAACTTACTAAAGCATAAAAAATAAAAACAGTCCAAAAAACTTTTTCGGGTACAAACAAAGTATTTACCGATGAGTTGAGGGGTTTTTCTAAATAAAGAACTTCGGTTTTCTGACTAATTGGTTGATTTCCATTTGGGGTTTTCATGTTCGCTTTTTCAAAAGTCCACATTAAATAATCCGGCAAAAACATGTATTCGCGCGGAGTGGCTTTTCTGTCGGTGCGTGAACCCAAAATCAAATCAATTCCCAATTTATTCCATTCGTTTGGGGTTTGCAAGTATTGATGCAACAAATTGCGAAAGGTAAAATTACGGTCGTTGTTTTGAAAAACTAAACTGTCAGTAAGCTGATTTTCAAACACATCGCGCACTACCGATGCACAATTTCTAAAAAAGAAATCGTAGAGATAAAATTTATTTTCAGGGAGGGCATTCCACTCCAAAAAGTCGAAAATTTGCTGTTTTTGCGTAAGCGATAAATTCAAATTTTGTTGAAAAACACTTCGATTGGATTCAATATAATATTGCAAAAAATAAACAAAATGTCCTTTTGAAAGCATGTATTGAAGGTCGCCTTTAACAAATTTGACGTAAAAATCGGGGTCATCGAAATCAAAAGTTCCGTAATTGTATGCAACATCGATTTTTAAAGTGCTGTCTTTGATGCGAATGGCTGTATGACCGAAAACGGAATACAAATCGGTGCCGGCTCCAACCGTTATCAAATACACTTGAGCTGAGGGCGAGAGTTTACTATTTTGCGATTTCAAAACTCCTATTGATAAAATCAAATAGAAAAGGAACAAAATTTTTTTCATTGTTTCAATTTTTTTGTACAAAATATTTTAAGGAAACTTTTAAAAAAGAACCGTTTTTTTTAATATTTTTTACCGTATTAATTAGTAATAAAACATGTTTTTTTACTTGCAATATGCGTTTATGTAATTATCAGCCAATCCAATTCCCATATTTTTTGCTTTTGCAAAATCGTTACATGCCATATCTTTTTTGCCCAAATTTACTAATACAATTCCTCTGTTAATGTAAAGCATTGATAAACTGGGTTTTAAAAGTTCTACTTTGTTGTAATCGGCAAGGGCATTTTCAAATTGTTTCAAAAAAGCAAAAGCTACACCTCTGTTAAAAAGTGCGTCCGGATTGTCGGGAGCTATTTCGAGGGCTTTGTTGTAGTCGCTCATGGCTTGTTGTACATTGCCTTTCAAGTAGTAAGCGAATCCCCTGTTGGAATATCCCTCGTGATACTTGGGATTAATTTCTATGCTTTTGGTAAAATTTTCGATGGCTTGATTAAGTTTTCCGAGTTTTCCCATAACAACTCCGCGACCGGAATACAAATCGGGTGCGTTGGGTTTCAAGCGAATAGCATTATCAAAGTCGGAAAGGGCTTCTTCAAATTTTCCCAAGTTTTCTTTTGAAATGGCTCTGTTTTGATAAGCTTCGGGAAAATCCGACTTTATTTCGATAGCCGTAGTAAAATCAGTTACCGCCAATTGAAAAAAATTAGGGTCTTGCACTTCCAATCCAATGTCTTTGCGCGACGTGCCGCGATTGTAAAAAGCATGAGCATAATCTTTTTTTATTTCTACCGCTTTATTAAATTTTTCGATGGCAGAAGTTTTCAATTCAACTTTCCTTTGCGAATTTTTTTCTTCATTGGCTATTTTGTCTATCGCGCTTCCCCAATTGTTCCAAGCCACTACTGCATAAGGACTTATGCTCAAGGTATGTTCCCAAAGCGAATTGCTATTAACCCAAATTTTGGTTTGAGCAAAGGTTCTTTGCGATAAAAAAATAGAATATCCAAATACAATTAAAATACTCAAATAATACATATTTTTGCTTCTAAAACCCAATTCAACCAACAAATATGCCAGCAATAAAGCAAAACCCACAGACGAAACATAAGCGTATCTGTCTGCCATAATGGCACTTCCAACGGGCAAAAGCTGCAAAACCAAGAACACATTGATAACAAAATAAGCCAAAGCAAAAGCTATAATTTTTTCTTTTTTATAAAAATAAATAAAAGTCCAAATATACAAAGCCAAAGGAATTAGAAAAAACCAAAAATAAACCGGTACTTCGGGATAGGGATACGGATAAACGGCGGCTAAATTACTGGGGATTAAAAGTTTAAAGAAATACATTGTTAAACCGTAAGCCGCAAAAAGTATTCTGTAATAAATCGGATAATCGCCAATATCGTGTATGGCTTCTCCAACTGCTTGAGCTTTAATAGCTATCAAACCAAAAACAAGCGAAAGCGCGAAAAATGGAATTTTTTCTAAAATCAATTTTTTATAATCGGTTCGCGCGAAAAATAAATCAATAGCCACCAAACTCACTGCCAACGAAACTGCTTGACCTTTGGAAAGCAACGAAAGCACAAACGCAAATAAAGAAAGCAGGTAAAATATAAAATTCTTTTTTTGCAAATAAATCAAATACAAATTTATGGAAATTAAAAAATAAAAAGCATAAAGTACGTCTTTTCGCTCAGAAATCCATGTTACAGACTCCACGTGTATGCTGGTGAGTGCAAATAAAAGCGAAGCCAAAGATGCCGTAAAAATTCGCTTTTTATTTTCCATTTGCCCAAGCAAAAGAAAAACAAAGGCAAAAACCAACAAAGAATTTAAAATATGCAACAAAACATTGTGTAAGTGATAAATATAAGGGTCAAATTCGCGGTATTCTTTTTGTCGTTCACCGCGAAGTTTCATGCCTTTTTGTTTAAAAAAATCGGGGTATTTCATTTCCAAAGCATGGTCGATGGAAAGAGATAACATGCTCAAAGGGTGATAGTTGCCCATGTGATACAAAACATTTTTATCTTCCGAAAAAAACATTTCATTCAATGCCGCTTTATCAAGGTTTTTAATTACCGGATTTTCTTCTACATACGAATTATCGTCCCAATTTGTAAAATCATTTTTAAGCGAAGGCGAATACACAAAATAAGTTAAAACACTAATAAACAATAGTATAAAGGCAATTATTTTAGCCGAAACAGGCTTTTGCAATTCAACTCTTTTGGTATTTGTTTGAGTTTTTTTATCAATTATTTTTTTTTGATATTTTTTATTTGTATTTTTACCCTTATTTTGCATTTCAATTTTTTTAAAAATTTTAAATTAAAAATAGTTTCTTTTTTTAAATTTTATTTTTATAAAAATCAAAAAATCAATGAATTGATTTAATAAATTTTATTTTCATTTTTTTTACAAAAATAACAAAACACAATTATAAAAAAAATATTCTACTTATTTTAGATTTTTATATTATTTTTTTTGTAAATTTGAAAAATGAAAACAATCAGCATTTAGAACTAAAATTTTTTTTTAATCTACTCTTGTAATTCAAAATTTGGAAACAAAAAATAAAAAAATATTGAATAGTCAGATTTTTTCGGAGCTTTTAGCCGAAATAGCTTATACATTTAATGCTATCAACTCCGATTTGTTTGATATAATTATGGAAAATGTGCTTTCCATTTTGGGGCTTCATTTAAACATAAGCCGAGTTTATATTTATGAAAACACTCAAAAAAAACACGAAAGTAAATGTACTTTTCAATGGCACACCCCGCAAAGTACTGCCATAAAAGATGACGATATTTCGCTCATGCAATTGCGTTATGAGCAGTGGGACAAGCTGATACTTGAAAAAGGTCAAATTGTTGCCAACAACATAGAAGACGTTTTTACCGGAATTTTTCTTGAACTTTTAAAACAACAATCCATCAAATCCATTTTGGTTTTTCCGCTTTATGTAAAAGGAAAGTATTTCGGTTATATCGGATTTGACGAGTGCGAAGAATATATTGAATGGCAGGAAGAAGATATTTCGCTGCTCAGAGCCGTTTCGCACCTGATAGCTGAAGCTTATAGCCGCAAAATTAATGAAGAAAACTTAAAAAACAGCGAAGAAAAATACCGGAATTTATTTGAAAATGCAAAAGATGCCATTGTTATTTTAGACAAACTCGAAATCTTTGAATTTAATTCTTCTACCCTTGAATTACTCGAAAAAACACCCGAAGAAATTATTTACCAAAGCATTGTAAATTTGTCGCCCATGTATCAGCTCGATGGCGAAAAAAGCGAAATTTTAGCTATATACTACGCCAAAGAAGCACTTAAAGGCAGACAACAGCTTTTTTCTTGGCTCATGCTCAAAGGAAATGATGAGGTATTTGAAACCGAAATCTCACTTTCGCGCTTTTTAAAAGGAAAAAAGTACTATCTATTTGCCGTTATACGCGATGTAAGCAAGCAGCGTTTGCACGAACAGCAAATTAAAACCCAAATGCGTGAACTTGAAGAAGTTAATAAAACCAAAGACCGCTTTTTTTCTATCATTGCACACGATTTAAAAAACCCTTTCAACTCCTTGCTGGGAATAACCGAAAACTTAGTTGAAAACTTTGAAGATTTTGCGCCCGAAGAAATAAAAGAATACCTGCTTTTGCTGTTGCAATCATCGCAACAAGGCTACAATTTACTCGAAAATTTGCTCAACTGGTCGCGCTCTCAAACCGGTAAATTGCAAGTTAGCCCAAAAGTGTTGAACATTTCGGAGCTTATCGATAACGCCATTGAACTTTTAGGCAACAATTCGGCAAGCAAATTCATTGATATTCAAAACAATGTAAGCTACGATATTTTGGCTTTTGCCGACGAAAACATGATAACCACCGTTTTGCGAAATTTGCTTTCAAATGCCATAAAATTTACGCACAACAACGGACTTATTACATTTGAAGCCAGCAAATTAAATAAATTTATTCAAATAAGTATCACCGACAACGGAGTTGGTATGAACGAAACCACACAAGCCAATTTATTTAAGTTAGACGTTTTTACTTCTACCCTTGGCACGGGTAAAGAAACCGGAACGGGTTTGGGAATTATTCTTTGCAAAGAATTTATTGAAAAAAACAAAGGAAATATGTGGGTAGATAGCACGCCAGACAAAGGAACCAGCTTCTTTTTTACCATTCCGCGAGCATAAAATTTTCTTGCAAAACTTTGAGAAAATTTTCATTAAAAAAAGCAAGAAACTTTATGCAAATAATTTTTCTCAAAATGAATAACAAAAGCTCGTTCGTTTTTTTTTATTGAATTGAAAAACAAAACGTTGTCAAACATTAACAGAACGTTTGCAAAAAAATGGTTTTATTAATCCGATATTTTTTTTAGTTTAAACGAAAATTCAGAACCTTTATCAATCTGACTTTTCACATTCATTCGGCTTTCGTGTTTCATGGCAAATTCGTTGCAAAGCAAAAGTCCAAGCCCCGTTCCTGTTTCATTTTCAGTGCCTTGAGAACTTGTTTTCTCGGTAATATCAAAAAGTTTTGAAATCATTTTTTCATCTATCCCAACTCCGGTATCGGTTATTTTTATTTCAATAAAATCGTCAATTTCTTCGGCATCAATAGTTATAACACCACCGCGCGGAGTAAATTTTATGGCATTTGAAATCAAATTGCGCAAAATCGTATTCAACATATTGCTGTCGGCAAAAACATAGAAATCGCTGTCGAATAAAATTAAAACTTTAATCTGCTTGTTGATGTATTGCCCTTTCATAAGCTCAAGAGTTTCGCGCAAAACAAAATTGAGATGTACTTTTTTAGGTTCAAATTGAATGCGTCCGGTTTGCGAGCGCGACCATTCCAATAAGTTTTCAAGCAATTTGAAACTACTTTGTCCGGCATTTTTAATATTTCCGATGTATCGAACAATTTTATTTTTGTCTAAGGTATCGAAATTTTTGATTAACAATTCCGAAAATCCAATAATGGCATTAAAAGGACTTCGCAAATCGTGCGAAATAATGGAGAAAAACTTATCTTTGGCAGCATTGACTTCTTGCAATTGTTTTTCGGCTTTTTTCAATTTGCTAATATCGATTGCCATTTGAAAACGCGCCTGTTTCCCGTCAATCCATTTGATAGCGCGGTCTATCATGTAAAAATACTTATCGAGTTTTACATTGTAATTTTCCCAATAATAAGGTTCATTGCGCTCAAAAATATGAAGATTGGTGCAAAAATCGCACGGAGCCTGATGGTTGTAAAACACCTGAAAACATTTTTTCCCGATAATATCTTCATTGTACGATTCCTTGAGTTTTTTATTGGCAAAAACGATTACAAAACTCTCTTTGTCTGATACATAAATATTTTCGGGTATGCCGTCGAGCAGATTTAAAAATTGATTGCGCTCACTTTCAAGGGTATAATTGGTATTGTACAAATTTTCATTAATCACAGACATTAAATCATTGGTGTCATTCAACTCTTGATTTGAAACTTGTAGCTCTTTATTTAAGTGCATCAAATCAATTTGAGCCTTTTTTCGTTCGCTTATATCTCTCACTATAAACAAAATAAGCTTCTGCTGATTGATGTTTACCCACGACTTTGTAATTTCTACCGGAAAAATTTCACCATTTTTGCAAATGTGTTCGCTTTCAAAATGGGTATTATTATCCATTTTATTTTTCAAAAAATCATTATCGTCAAAATCATTATTTTTAAAATTAAATAGTGATTTAATGTTGGTATTTAAAAACTCTTCTTCGGTGTATCCATACCTGCTGCATGCCTGTTGATTTACTTGAACAATACCCAAATAATTTTCTTTGTTTTCGGAAAAAATAAAAATGGCTTCGTTAATGGAATTGAACAACATTCTAAAACGCATTTCGCTTTCGCGCAAAGCATTTTCCATTTCTTTATGAAGCGAAATGTCTTCTTTGAGAGCTATAAAGTTCTCAATTTCACCATTTTCGTTTAAAATAGGTCCAATGGTAGCTTTTTCCCAAAAAACTTGTCCGTTTTTTCGTAAATTAATTAATTCGCCTTGCCAAATTTGCTTTCGCAAAATGGTTTTCCACAAATCGGTAAAAATATGTTTTGGTGTTAAATCAGATTTTAATATTCTCGGATTTTTGCCTTTCGCCTCCTCAAAACTATATCCGGTTAAATGCGTAAATCGCGGATTAACAAATTCAATATTTCCGCTATTGTCGGTTATTACTATGCTCATAGGGCTTTGATTAACAAGAGTGCGAAACTTGAGCAGTTCTTTTTCGCGCTGTTTTCGCTGGGTAATGTCGCGTGCAATGCTCAAAACGGCTCTGTCGCCATTGTAGGTAATGATTTGAGAATGAATCTCTACATTGAAAATATTTTGTTCTTTGTTTTTGTGCATTCCCTCAAAAAGAAGATATCCTTTTTCAAGTAAAACATTTACATTTTGTGTTAAATGCTTATCTTCATAACTGTAGTCAATATCACGAACTTGCATTTTTTTAAATTCTTCGAGCGAATACCCCATTTTTAAACAGGCATTTTTGTTTACCAAGAGAAAATTTCCAGTTAAATCGTGAATGTAAATGGGGTCAACGGTGGAATCAAAAATAAGTCTAAAACGTTCTTCGCTAAGCCGAATTTGTTTTTTTTCGATTGAAATATCGGTCAAAGTAAGTCGGCAAACTCTTTGTCCGAAATCTTCGTCGAAAAAAGTATAGGCGGAAACTTTGGTGTCGAGTACTTCATTTTTAATTAAAAAAAATAATTCGGTAGTAATTTTGCTATCGGCTTTAAATAAATCAAATAAAAGGGAGTTGAAAAAGTTTTTCGATTCGCCGGTCAAAAAAGGAAATATGGAAATAAAACGACATTGATGTATCTGTAAATGAAACAAATCGGCTGCCGTTTGATTGATTTGCAAAATATTACCTGTTTTGTTGAGGGTAATATAAGCAATGGGCGCATTTAAGTACAATTCCTCGTACTTTTGACGCTCTTTGATTAATTTTTCGTTGGTAAGCTGCAATTCTTGATTTTGCAAGTCCAATTCAATATGTGCAATATTGAGTTTTTCTACCAATTCTTCTAAATCCAAAAAATTTTCTTTTTCAGAAAAATTTTTTTCTTGTAAAAGTTTTTTAGCCTTATTTAATAGGCTTTCCATTTGATTTTTTTCTCCCATTTTTTTATATATCACTTTTTTTTAAAAATGAAAAAATCATTATTTTTAAAAGAATTAAGCAAAAAGAATTTTTATTATCGGGTAAACTAAAAACAAATTGATGCAAATAAACATAAAAATATTCAAAGAAAAAAAAATAAATTGTTAAATTGCAAAATTGCTAAATTCCAAAATTATTTAATTTTTCTTTTATTCACTTCCTTTAGCAATCGTTTGTTCTTTTTTTGCCAAGAACGCACGAAAAAAAAACGTTTTGCAAATTTTGTGGTGCAAAAAAAGCTGTTTTCTACACTCAAAAAAACATCAAAAACAGTTTGGAAATAATTTTCAGGTGTTTAGTAATAATTTTTTTCCTGTCTTGGAACATTTTTTTTTGCGCTGGAAAGACACTTTTAAGTCTTGGAGCTATTTTCAAGAGTCTTGGAGCTATTTTCAGGAGTCTTGGAACAATTTTTTTTGCGTTGGAAAGACACTTGTCGGTCTTGGAACAATTTTTTTGAGTCTTGGAGATATTTTCAAGAGTCTTGGAGCAACACTTTTCAATCTTGGAACAACTTTTTCTCCGTTGGAAAGACACTTTACGCGTTGGAAACTGTTTTCGCCCAAAAAAAATTGTTCCTAAAGGCTTGGCGGTAGCTCCTAAAGCCTAAAAAACAGTTCCAGTAGCCAAAAAAAGCTATCTTTTTGCAAAAAAATTGTTCCAAGCCGCCGGAGAAGAGTTCCAAGAGTGAAAAAAATTGTTCCAAGACCGACAAGTGTCTTTCCAACGGAGAAAAAACTGTTCCAAGACAGAAAATATTGTTCCAAGATTGCTGGCGAAAGCTCCAAGAGTGTTTTTGGTTTAGGGATATTTGCATTTTGGATAGGAAAGGGAGATTGATTTTTAGTTTTTTTTGGGGGTTTACTTTTTATTTGAATTTTTTTTTATATTTGCTGTTGTTTTTTTTTAAAGATTTTATTAAAAACTCATTCAGTACTTTCGATAAGCAGCAATTCCTTTTTTAGAAAATAACATATTAGACTTGTTGTAAATTGATAGTCAACCTTTTATAATTTTACTAAGGTAATAAGGTTTCTTTTAACCCTGTGTTTTGTTATTCTACTAAGGTTGTATAATATAAATATATCTATTTTTGGTTTCAACCTTAGTAGAAAAGAATAAATATATAGTAATCAACCTTATTACCTTATTTATTAATTTGCTGAAATTCAATTTGCAACAAGTCTATTGCTATACTAAATTGTTTTGGATTTTGGGAATTAGGTATTGGGTTTTGTTAAAAGGAATAAGTTTTTTTTACATCTTTTACAAATAAAATTTAGCATTGTTTACATGCCATAAGAAGTTGTTTAAAATTTATTGTAATCAAATTTTGGTCATGGTTCAAATCCGTTGATAAACGTGTTAGGTTTCGCAAACCTAACACGTTTGTAAACGAAAATCAACATTTTTGATACATTATACAAATTTTATTAATTGGTACAACCTTAGTAGCTAATGTATAACACTAATGATAATAACCTTATTACCTTATTATTACATTTTTAAATAAGGTAATAAGGTTTTCATACTAATCCATTTTATTGTGCTACTAAGGTTGAACAATAAAAATAAGGTTTTATATAAATATTTGAAAAACACTAATTTATTAAAATTTAAACAACATCTAAGTGTATTAAAGCGGCTGGTTGAGGTCGCTTGCAGCTAATGTTTAGTGATAAAAGTATTAATTTTTAAACCCAATACCTAATTCCCAAAATCCCAAACAATTTAGTATATTTACGAGTTTTCCTAAAAAAAAAATATGTAGCCTAACGCGAAAACACAAAAAAACCGCCTAAGGAAAAACTCTCAGACGGTTTTTAAGATGAAAAAGAAAGGTTTTACCCAAATATTAGCTGCAAAAGCTAATTTCTTTATACATTTTTCTGCTTTGGAAAATTAATTTCTTATCTATCAGAAAAATCCTTTTTCATTGAATTTTATTTAATTTTTGAGCAATTAATTATTTTTCTACATCGTTTGAAGCGGTTGCAATCCATTCATTGAAAGCACCATCATACACTTTTACTTTTGTGTAACCGGCTTCTGACAAAGCAAAGAACAAAATACCGGCTCTCACGCTGGTTTCGCAATAAAGTATAATTTCTTTGTCTTTGGTGGCACCTACTTTTTTGAAAATGGCTTCAATTTCCGATTTCGATTTGAGTTTGCCATCGGTTAAAACTTGGCTAAATTCAATGTTTACGGCACCCGGAATGTGTCCTTTGCGAGCCAATTTGCTGTCGTCAGTTCCATTAAATTCGGCTGCACCGCGGGCATCAATTAGAACTGCTTTTTTAGCTTGCACATCTTTCATCGAAGCTAAAATAGAATTGTTTACTGAAGCTGTAAAAGTAGTTTTTTTCAAAGTCGTTGCATCGCCGGTAACGGGTTTGCGTGCCGATTTCCATGCTTTCATTTGACCGTCGAGAATTTTTACGTCTTTGCAGCCCATGTGTTTCAAAATCCAGTACATTCTACCGGAATATTTTCCATCGCCGCCATCGTAAAGCACTATAAAGTTGGTATTGCTAACGCCTTTATCGCCAAGTGCTTTGGCTACTTCTGTTGATGATTTCAAAATTCCTTCCGGTCCGCTGGTTTTGTAAAGGTCTTTGTGATAAACATTGATGGAGCCTTTGATGTGCGATTTGGCATATTCATCGGCTTTTACACACGAAATTACTACGGTATTTTTGTCTTTCATTTTTTCGCCCAAATCGGTTACCGAAATAACGTCTTGCGCCATTACTTTTCCTGCAAACAAGAAAAGTACAATTATATTGATGCTTAATAATATTTTTTTCATTTGTGTAATAAATTTTTTTTAAAATTATTAATTTTTAATTATTAATTTTTAATTATTAATTGGTTAAATTGTTAAATTGTTTTTTTATAGTAAGAACCATTTAACCATTTAACCATTTAACCATAGAATTTAAAATTTAATTTGCATTTGAAGTCCGAGAACGTCGTTGGCAACTTCGGCACCTTGTTCCGATTTATATTGGTAGTTCAATTGCAAACGGGTATTGTCGTTGAAGAAATAGTTTGCACCGAAAGTAATTACGCTCATTGTATTGTCGTCAAGAGCTTTATCGGTGTCAAAGTATTCGTATTTGAACATGGGTTGCAATCCCATTTCGAGTTTGTAGCCCAACATAACGTAAGCACCATCGCGCTCATCGCCAAGTGTGAGCGGAGTAGAACCGCAACCGCCGCCGGCAGCGCGATTGTAGTCGCCTTTGTCGAAAATATATTCGGCTTGTAGCAAAATATTGCTTTTGTTAATTTCCAATTCTCCGGCAAATGATGTGCGTTCCACGTCTTTTGTATTTGGGAAACCGTAACGGAAACTACCGCCAATGCGTAAGAAATCAAGAGGTTTGAAAGTCAAACGACCGATAAAATCTTTGGCTGTGTTGTTGTCTTTTATGCCTAATCCGCGACCGTTCATAATGGCAAAGGCATATTTTACTTTGGTAGAATTGTCGCCACCAAGGAACATAATGCCCATATCGCGTTGTGGAGAAGCCACTTGGTCAGACACTACCGAACGTTCGATGGTGTGCAAACCCGAACAAGCTGTATTTACTTCTTGTCCGAAAGGTTGTTTGAACGAACCCATTGAAATGTTGAACCATTTAAAACGGTTGTACGAAACGTAAGCATCTAAAAGATACGGATTTGCGGTTTGGCTTACAAATGCACTGGTTTCCATCACTACATAGTATGAAAAATCGTAAGGAATGTTTCCGGTAACGCCTATTCTGGCACGTTTGAAGTTAAACGTATTTTCGGCATCGGGGTCGAGAAAATCAACTTTGAATTGTGGTTGAATAAAACCGAATACTTTTACTGTTTTTTCATCGTCTCCTTCCGATGAACTTGAGCTTTCGCAACCTTGTGCTTTTAATAATTGAGTAGAAAGTACAAAGCTAAATGTGAGTAATAAAAACAATATCTTTTTCATCTGATTTTTTTTTATTATAAAAATGTTTGTTCGTTTTGTTGCTTTTAATAGGTTAAATGGTTGTATTGTTAAATGGTTATGTTGTTATTTTTTTTATAAAATCTAACTTTTTAACCATTTAACAATCAACCATTTTTAAAAATTATTTTGTGCTTAAAGCCAAAGATTTTGGAATAGAGCTTGTCCATTTGTTAGAACCCCAAGCTGTGTTGTTGTTGTAAATACCGTTCATTCCGAAACTCATGCTGTAAGCATCGTAACCCAATACTCTAAGGTAAGCAGTTAAAATGGCAGAAGTTTGACCGGTATAGCAATAGTTAACAATTTTTTTGCTTGGGTCGAGTTTTTTAACATAGTCATCGGCAATGGTTAAAGGACTGATACGGAAAGCACCATTGATGTGTCCGTAAGCTAAATAATCGGCATCAGAAAAATAATTGTTGATATAATAATTTGCAGGAGTGGTTAATACATCAACACCTGAAACGGTTTTGAAACCATCGGCAACAACTTTTTCTACTCTTTCTTTCAAAATGGCATTGCCCTCGGTCAAAGAACTTTCAATAGTTGGCAATTCGTAAGTTGAAGGAGTTGGAGCAGCAGCATTTGTCCAATTGGCGTGTCCGTTAGCAGAATTTCCAACACTGGTTGACCATCTGTCAAGAGATGTGTTCCAGCTACTCATGCCCCATTTTAAGGCTTTTGTGTCCATTTTTCCGTACATACGCAAAAGTGCTGTGGCATAGCAAGCAGTTTGTCCGGTGTAGCAAACCATCAAAATAGGTTTGGTGGCATTAGCCGATTCGGTCAAAATATTAGCAAAAGCTACGTTGTGCGCTCCGGCAATGTGTCCGGCATTGAAGTCATTAGAACTACGAATGTCCATGATGTAGAAATTGCCAGCCCAAGTAGCTATTTCACCATCGTTTGCAGGCAAAGTACCGTAAACAAAACCATCAGCTATTTGAGTTAAATCAACGCTGCTGGTTTTCATGTAGTTGGTAAGCGTAAGAGCGGTTGGTTCTTTAACCTCGTCGTCTTTGCAGCTTGTAAAAAGTACTGTTGGGATTAACAGCATCAAAAAGAAATATAAACTAAACTTTTTCATCTTTTAAAATTTTTTTGTGTTAATTGATTTTTTTTTTGTAAGAAAAATGTAATATTAATTGTAATGTAATTGACGTTTTTTTTGATAAATACATCTATGTCAATTTATTAGCAACCACCACCAGAGCTTGTAGTAACAGCACCGTCAGCAGCGGGAGCTACTTGACCTACTTCTACATCATCGGGGTAGGCTTCTTTCCATTTCAAAAATCCACCTTCTACGTTTTTAACGTTGGTAAAACCCATTTGTTGAAGAGTTTGAGTAGCCAAAGCACCTCTTTCGCCTTTTTTGCAGCAAACAATGATTAATTCATCTTTTTTGGGTGGATACATTTGTTCCTTGTCCCAAAATTCTTGGTTGTTAATTCTAAATTCTAATACACCTCTTGGAATGTTTACGGCACCCGAAATAAATTCGGCAGTAAATTCACCCTCTGAGCGTACATCAATTAAAAGGAAACCTTCTTCGGCATCAATTTTAGCTTTTAAATCGGCTGCCGATATTTGAGAAATATTTTTTATGGCATCTGCTACCATTTGTTCGGTAGTTAATGCAGTTTCTACCGATGCTTCTTCGGCGGGTTTTTCTTCTTCGGTTTTGTTTGAGCATGAAAATGCAAATACCAAAAACAAAGCAGCAAATAATAATCCTAATCTTTTCATCTTGTATTTTTAATTAAATTAATAATTATTTTAACGATGCAAAATTGGAAAGAATAGTTGATATAGTTTGCATTCAAAACATTGTAATAGAATAACTAATCGATACAAATAAAACAACCAATCGATTGACGTATATCAATTGATTGGTTGTTGTACTCATAAGTTTACAAATTAAATTTTTGCTTTAATTTTAATAAAAAGCTTATATTTAATTGTTTACAAAAAAATAGTTGGATTTATTTTTTTAAAGTTCATTAATCGATAACTCTAATTTTTAAAGAATAAAGAGTCATCGTATCCATTGTTTGCTAAATACGCACAAATTTATTATCAAAAAGTTGTATATTAACAGATTGATACAATAATTTATGGATTAATGAGTTATTTTTTTGTTTTTTTATCGAGCATAATAAATTCGTCGTAATATTGTCTTTGCTCAGTAGATAATAATTTTCGAATTTTTTGATGCTTTTTGGCATTGATTATTTCTTGAGCCGTATCTTCTTTTTCAATGGCTCTAATTTTTGCTTCAATAGCCGCCAAATCAGCAGGATACGATTCCATGAGTTTATTCAAATCTTTTTTTAGTTTTTTTTCTTTTTCTTTGTGATTTTCGGCTTCTTCTTTGCTTTCTTCACGAATGGTTTCAATTTTATTTTTTAATTTCTCGGTCAATCCGGGCATTTTATCGAGTTTGGTTACTTTCTCTTCATCTTCTTGCGAAAAAGCTTTGGCGGATAAGAAAACAGCCAATAAAAAAATAATTACTTTGATTTTTGTCATTTTTTTTAAATTATTTTATAAAAAAAAATTATACTTAATTTAATGTTTGAATATTTTAAAACAGTTATAATTTGAGCTTTTTTAGATTTATATATTTGTTTCATAATTAAACTTTTGCAGAAAATACTGTGAAAAGTATGTTGGCAAAATAAAAATTTAAAAACAGAAAACGAAATTATTAAATTGAAAATTGTTTTTTTTTTGCCAAAATTAGTTAAAAAAGAGATTTTTATAAAACGTTCAAAAGCCGGACTGTTTATTTTGCGTCAAAAATAAATTTAACTTTTCCCGCATGTTTGATGAATTTTAAAATAAGGGAATAAGGTTTTATTTTTGTTTTGTTATCCTTTTTACTAAGGGAATAAGGTTTTGGAAATCAACCTTATTCCCTTAGTAACTTAAAATAAACTCGCTGCCTCCCTTATTCCCTTATTCCTTATTCCCTTATTTTTTTTAAAAAGAGAGGGATTTATTTATGTTATTTTTTTTACAAAATAAACAGACCAGTTTAAAACTTTGGCAAAGTTGCCGTTTGCAGTATAAGTACAAATTTTTTGAATTTGGCAGACGGCGTCTGCTGAATTGTATTGTTTTGATTTTCTGAAATCCGCAAAGCTGTTGCGGAAATTAAATCTTCTGGGTTCGCTAATTTCGTCAACACCGATGACGAAATTCGACCGGAATAAACTTTAAAGAAAAAACGCATTCTATCTAAGTTTTCAACCGAAAAACCTTTCCCAAACTGTTGGGTTAATCTTTGCGATAAATCCTTTAAAATACCTTTTCCATATTCAGCACGTTCCTTGCCTTCTTGTTCGTCATCAACAATCATTCTACCTAAAAAAAAGCACCAAAGGTGCGAAACATATTAGCCCAGCCTGCAAGGGCTGGGACAAAAAACGCCCACACAATACAAAAGCGGCAACGCCGCGAAATAATTAATCCCACAAATATTTTTCATCATATTCGATTTTGTATTTTTTCAAAAAAGCAAGATATTCTTCTTGAAATGTTTTTGTTTTGTGATGATTTTCTTGGTTTTCAATATATTGTACTACTATGTCAATTTCTGTTGGGTTTACTGAAAAACTACCATAACCTTTTTGCCAATAAAAATTTTCGTATTCCTTACCTTTTTTCTTTATCCACAACGAAGAATGCGACTTTACTTGTTCTATAAATTTCATTAATGTAGTCTTTCGAGAAAGTATGCATAATATATGTATATGGTCTTTGTATCCGCCTACTTTTATTGGTGTAAATTCTAAGTTTTTACATATTCCTGTAATATAACTAAACAATTCATTTTCAATATTTTTATCAATAAATGGAAAACGGTTTTTTGTACTAAAAGTTATATGACTATAATTGAAAGTAATGGATTGTGGCATTTTGTTAAAATTTATTCCGCACCGTTGGTGCTTTGGGTTTTACTGGATTTACTGTACCCAGCCCTTGCAGGCTGGGCTATTGTATTTTGCACCTTTGGTGCTGTTTTTTTCATTCACCATTAAAAACAGCACCAAAGGTGCGACTATATATTAGCCCAGCCTGCAAGGGCAGGGACAAAAATATGCGAAATAGTTAAAAGCACCAACGGTGCGAAATAAAAATTATCAATTATCACGCACCTTTGGTGCTGTTTTTATTCATTAATCGTTAATCGTTAAAACATTAAAATCATGTCTCTAAGCGGGACGATGAAAAATTTATATTGCATAACTTTAACGGCATCGAAAAAAAAATAGTAACTGTAAATTTGCTTTTTAATTTCGCAAATTTACAGTTAATATTTTTTTTTCTCTCTTTTTTTATTTTTTTTTTTAGCTCAGAATAGAAATAGTATTCTCTTGTTTTGTAAACTATAAGGAAACAACCAACCGAAACCCCAAATAGCTGATGCGGTAATTAGCATCCCAGTAGTTGCGATAAGCAGCACGACAGTAAGAAGCGCCGTCGTACCAACTACCGCCACGATTCACACGGTCCGAAGCTGTTTTAGCACCTTGCGGATTTTCTACATCGCCTTTTTCATAACCGCCGTACCAATCGTAGCACCATTCCCATACATTACCACTCATGTCGTAAATACCCAATTCGTTGGGCTTTTTTTCGCCAACAGGGTGGGTTTGTTTACCAGAATTTTTTTCGTACCATGCTACTTCACCAATAATATTACTGCCTGAATATTCGAAACCTTTCGATTGTTCGCCACCACGTGCAGCAAATTCCCATTCTGCTTCGGTTAATAACCTATACCCTTTTGCTCCTTTATTTATGGTAACTGTCCATTTTATTTTATCATTTTTATTATTATTGTCTTCTTTGCTCTTGTCAATATTGTAATAAGGTTGTTTACCTACTTTCTCGCTCAGTTTGTTGCAAAACTCTACGGCTTCGTACCAGCTTACTCTTTCAACAGGCAGATTTTCACCTTTAAAATTGCTTGGGTTGTTGCCCGTTATTGCCTGATACAGCTTCTGGGTTACCTGAAATTTAGAGATGTAAAAATCGGAAAGAGTAACTTTTCGGCTTTCTTGTTGAAATGTGCCACCTTTTACTTTTTCCATTTGCAAAACTAATTTAAAGTCATTACAAAACACTTTTGTCATGTCTATACTTGCAAAATTATTTGCAACCAATTTAAGATAAAAGTCAAAATCTTCAATAGCATGTTTTGCAATAAAAAATTCAAGAATTGATTTATGCGCAAACTTCCAATTAAAATTTGCATCACGAGTAAGTAATGACTGTCCGGTAATTTCGTAATGTTTTAAATCCAAATTATGGTCTGCACAAACCTGAATTGCAGTTTCTTTGTTAATGCTTGCACTTGGGTTTTGAAGTATATTCTCATAAATTACCAATGCAATTTTTTGTGAAAAATGATATAAATCTTTTTCAAATTTTGCCCTATCGGTAAGTTCATCTTTTCGCTTTTTTGCTTCCCTATCAATCCATTTTTCTATCAATGTATTGTATATATCAAAAGTTGTTTTGTAAACCTTGTTTTCGTCAACCAAATAATCTATATAGGCTAACAACATGGGGCGTACCATTAGTTTTGGCGAAGCATGAACTACACTATTCGCAATTCGTTTTTTGTCTTGGTTCCAAAATTTAATAGCACCATATTTTTTATTCAAATATTGTTTTATTTCATTTTCATCAAAAGGCGATAAATACAGTTTTACTAATTTATGGTAACTATCAGTACTAAAATTTTTAATTCTCAGGGTATAATCTTCCTTCTCCTCTCCCGGGAAATATTGTGTTCGGCTGGTAATCACCACTTCACGAAAATCTTGTGTTAGTTTGGCAATTTCATCAAATTGCTTTCTAAACCGTTCTTCATCGGTTAAATTATCAGGTGTTTCAGGCGGCAAAAGTCCTTTATATTCGTCAAACGCATCAAGCAATAAAATCGTATTTTTCGTTTCATCTTGTTTTTTTCCTAATTCTTTCAAATGTTCCAATATTCTGTCATCGCCAAAAGGAATGAGTTTAATTTTGTGCTTCCGACCATATTTTGCATGATAGTTCACATAGAGATTAATCATGAAAGTGGTTTTTCCCATTCCAGAATCTGCAAGTATGAGATAATATTTATTACTGTCTTTCTTTTCGTTGAAAGCAGTATTCAAAAACCAAGGTATCAGTTGTTTTTTTACAATAAAGGAATTACTTTGCTTCATTTCTTCTTCATACGAAGGTGGCAAATTTTGACCTTGTGTTTGAATAAATAAATCTCTGGCTTGTTTTACCTTTTCGTATGTAAAATAGGGACTTAAATCGGTAGCCGTTTTCTTGTTTTGCAGATGAAGCAAATAACCTTTTACCCAATTTCCAATAATATAAAGCAATATTGCAGTAACTACAATAGCCAACCCTGCCGATAATTCCTTTCCAAGACCTAACCATTCGAATAATTTCCCGAAGGGAATAATTTTTAAAATTGCTTCAATTATTTTGTCCATAGCTTAATTTCGTTTTTATTTCGAATTGACTCTACCATTTGCAACAACCACTACATCGCAGTTATTTATTTCTTTTGTATTCCTCACTAAATACAATTTCATTTTGTTTAAAATCATATTGTTGCAAAGATAATATTTTTTACATCTAAAAACCTTATACTGGTTTTGCATTTTCGTGATATATCAAAAAAACCCATTCAGCACACCCCTAGCAAACAACTTTTCCCTAAGAAAACAGCAAACCACCCAACTAAAAAGCAGCGAGTAAATTATGCAATAGCTATTTTCTAAAAAAAAGAGTTTCTCTATCGAAAGTCCTGAATGAGTTTTTTTTAAATATCCAGCAAATATAAACAACCCAAACTACAAAACCAAACAAAAACAAAAAAGATTTCGAGATAAACTAAAATCAATCTATTTCAATCTAATTTTTTATAGAGCTGCATTTTTACTTATATTTTTCA
>DYNA01000125.1 GCA_020721325.1 Paludibacter propionicigenes | reverse complement strand
GAAGTAGCCAAAAAAGCAGGCGGGGTGGATTTTTAAGCAGTGCAGTATAGGTTTTTAAGCAGGCGGGGTGGATTTTTAAGCAGTGCAGTATAAGTTTTTAAGCAGGCGGGGTGGATTTTTAAGCAGGCGGGGTGGATTTTTAAGCAGTGCAAGTGGATTTTTAAGCAGCGGAAGTGAATTTTTAAGCAGTGCAAGTGAATTTTTAAGCCTTTTTTTTGCATTTTAGCTCTTTTTTTGCGTATTTTTTGTATTTTTTAATAAAAAACGACTGTTTTTTTATGAAAAATAGGGTTGAAAGTTTCAAAATCGGCTTCCAAAGTCTGTATTTTTCATTTTTCGATGGCACTTTTGCCTGTTTTCACCTGCTTTTTACGTCCTTATTTAGGCATAACGTATCAACTCAGCAACGGGGTCGCTTGAAGCGACCCTGTTGTTACACGGTGGGAAAAAAATTATACTGCAAACGGGAACTTTTCCAAAGTTTTTAAACTTTGGAAAAGTTAAATAATAAACCGTTTATACTAAAAACGGAATAAATTTTAATATTTATTATAACGTAACTACAACTTTTCCAAAGTTTTAGAACTTTGGAAAAGTTAAATAATAAACCGTTTAAAGTATAAATTCCAAAAATCAATTTTTTAAAAGTGTAATGCAAAGAAAATGGCTTGTATTTTTAAAACTCTTGTACTTTTGTGCAATTAAAAATGGATTTAACAAAGAACTGTATTTGATGACAACTCGCTTTTTTTTCGTTATTTTCGGCTTGTTTTGCTTTGAAATAGGAACTTTCAAAGCACAGGATTTGAATCTGGACAGCCTCGAAAATCTTTTGCGAAAGCATAAAAAAGAAGATGTAAAAAAAGTAGATTTGCTTTGCCAAATGGCGGAAGCCTTAGCCTACAACGATTTGGAAAAGACCAGAGAATATGCACAAGATGCATTAAATCTTTCGCTCAAACTCAATTACACCAAAGGCAAAGCCATGAGCAACCGACTCATTGGAATATCTTACGAGCGCGGCGATAGAATGATTCCGTTTGAATATTTTCAAAAAGCATTGGCTTATGCACAAGCAAGTAAAGACGCCGTAGAAATAGGAAAATGCTACAATCGATTGGGAATAAATTACCGAAAACGCGGCGAAAAAGAAAAAGCCGAAGAATATCTCACCAAAGCCTTAAAACTATCTCAACAAACCAACGATAACAAAGCTTACGCCAACTATTTATCGGATTTGGCGGGCTTTTATTTTGTGCAAGGCTTTCGCCAAAAGGCGTTGGAAGGCTTTAAAAAATCGGTTGAAGTGGCGTATAAAACCAAAGACAAACGAATTATGGCAAAATGCCAAAACAATTTATCGATATTTTATGCCGAAACCGGAAATTACATTATGGCTTACGAGCATTTATTGAAATCAATTCGTATAAAAGAGCAAATAAACGACAAAGTAGGGGTTTTAAACGGCTATAACAACATCGGTTTTATGCTTATAGGACAAGAAAAATGGGACGAATTGCTTAAAAATTCGGAAAAAACCTTGCTGCTTGCTCAAGAATTGAAAGATGAAAGGGGCGTTTCAACTTCTTATGAAAGAATGGGTTATGTTTATTTGAACAAAAAAAGCCCAAAAGCACTTGAATATTTTCAAAAATCGCTTAAAATAGGACAAAAACTTGACGATAAGTATGTTATAATGAATCAACACGAAGGCATTGCACTCTATTATTTGTCAAGTAAAGATTTTGATAAAGCGTTGGAATTTTATCAAAAAGCTTTGCAAACGGCTCAAGAAGTGAACAGAAGACGTTCGGTGAGCGAGTATTTGCAAAGAATAGGTCAGGTTTATGTAGAAAAAAAAGATTTTGATAATGCCAAAATTTTTACCCAAAAAAGTTTGAAAATTGCCGATGAATTAAATTTAATTGATGTAAAAAAGCGTTTGTATTTGCAGTTTTCGCAAATCGATTCGGCTTTTAATGATTTTAGGCAAGCATATTTGCATTACAAACTCTTTAAAAACTACAACGACAGCATTTTTAATGAAAAAAATGTGCAAAAAATGACCGAACTTGAAGTCGGGTTTCAGTTTGAAAAAGAAAAACAAGTCATTAAATCGGAACTGCAAAAACAGCAAGCCATTCAAAAAGCACAAAATAAAAATCAAAAAAATCTTATTTTGTTGCTTGGGGTCATTGTTTTATTATTTTTTTCGTTGGCACTCTTTTTTTATACTTCATTTAAATTTAAAAATAAAACCAATCAAACGCTTCTGGCACAAAAAAAGGAAATTGAACAAACCAACCAAGAATACGAAGCCCTCAACGAAGAATATCAAACATTAAATGAAGAATTACTGCTTTCAAACGAACAGCTTTGGGCTGCTAATGAGATAATTAAAGAAAGTAAAGAAAAACTGCGCTTATTGATTAAAAATTCAAACGATATAATTGTTTTGGTAAACGAAAAAGGCGAGCAGTTTTTTGTAAGCAATGCTGCGAAAGCCCTCACCGGATACGAAATTGAAGAATTATTAGGACCCGTTAAAGATGTCATTTACCACGAAGATATTGAAATTGTACAAGAACACTGGAAAAGAGTAATTGCAAATAAAAATGCAACCGATTCCATTCAATATCGGCACAAGCATAAAGAAAAAGGTTATGTTTGGTTTGAAGTGGTAGCGCAAAACTATTTGGAACACAATGCTATAAAAGCCGTTGTGGCAAACGTAAGAGATATAACAGAGCGAAAAAAAGTAGAACAAGCCTTAAAAGAAGCCGAAACTGCAAAAGCTGCACTTATGCAAAAAGAAATAGAACGAATAAATTGCGAACTTGAAAACAATCAGAAAACAATGACCTCGGCAACTTTAAGATTAATCCAAAACTCCGAACGCGATACGCAAACCATTGAACGATTGATAGAAATAGAGAAAAATACAAACCCTGAAGGCAAACAAAAAATTTTAGCCCTTATTTCTGAATACAAACGCAAATCGTATGAAATCAATTGGAGCGAGTTTGAAATCTTATTTCAGAAAGTACATCGCACGTTTTACGAAAAACTCAACCAACAATACCCCACATTGACCTCAAACGAGCGCAAAATCTGTGCTTTTCTTAAACTAAACATGAGCAGCAAAGACATGGCACAAATCACTTTCCAATCCGAAGACGCACTCAAAAAAGCACGCCTTAGACTTCGACAAAAACTCGAACTTAACCGTGAAATCAATCTAAGTGTCTTTATTCAAAACATCTGAAAAGATAAACTGTTTACTTTTATACCGCAACCGGTAACTTTGCCAAAGTTTTTAAACTTTGGCAAAGTTTTAATTACAAAGAACTTACGTAAAAAAAAAATCCAAATTTCCATCGTTCATAATTATTTTTCAAAATGTCCACTTTTTGTCTCACTGCTTTTTAGTGTAGTTTCGATAAATTAGAAATAGCTTTGCAGTGTATTTCGATAAAAAATTTAATTTCTAAAAATAAAAAACAAATAAAATTAAAAGGCGACTTCCGAAAAGCCCAAAGAGTAGGAAAAACATATCAAACGGTAGAACATTATGAAAAAAACAGTTTTAAAATTAGCCTTTATGCTTTTAGCATTTGTTTTGGTTTTTGCTTCATGCAAAAAAGAAGAAGAAGAAGTGGTAGTAAGCAACGAATTTACTTACGACGGTGCTACGCTTGCGCTAAAAAAAGGATTCCATGAAAATTACGGCGGTTGGTATCAAAGCATTTACTTAGTCATAGACGATATTACTTTTAGTGATGAATATTATTCGTATTCAAGCGAAAGCGACGGCATTCAGATTAATTTCAATTTAAGCTCCGAAAGCGGTTATCAGTTTAATGGTACGTATCCATTTACCATTCAAGTAGATGAAGAATTATACAACATCGTTAGAAGTGTAGAATTAATTATTGATGGCGAAACCATTCGCACAACCGACGAAGATACCGGAAGTGTAGTGGTAACTGTTTCCGGCGATGTGTACGAAATTAACGGTACTTTTACCGTAGAAGGCAAAAGTTTAAAAGTTTATTACAAAGGCACTTTGACTTATGCCGATTTATTTCAGCCCGGAAAATAAAAAATAACATAAACCCAACTTTAATAAACAACTATTCAATTTCAATATGTATGGCAATTTTACTAAATTGTCATACATAATCATTTAATTATTTAATTATTTAATCATTCTAAAATGAAAACATTAAAAAAAATTCTTTTAATTAGCTTTTTAGCCGTTTTTTCGCTCATGGCAAAAGCTCAAATAGCAAAATCAACGTATCCTTCGGCAGTATTTTCTACCAAATACACCAAAGATTTTGTTTGGGACGTGCAGCGCACCCCTGCAATGCCTATGATGGGCAAACTTTGGACTTTGACCAGCTTAAAACCCGCTTTCGATTTTACCGGTGCTGCCATTGACTGGGCAAACGGACGCTACTTAATGCTCGTTTTGCAACCCGACAACGCCAATGGTGCAAATTCCATTGCCGACGACATCAACAGAGGCGGAGTAAAACAAAACGTTTTGCTCAATCTTTATGAAAGCAACGGCTCACTTGTTAAAACCGTTTCCAAATGGGGCGAAATGATAGGACTGGGAGATGCCGGTTTTGTTTACCTTACCGAAGGAAAGTTTGCTACTTTCTTTTCTAATACTTCTTTAACGGCTGCGAGTTTGGTTAAATACAAAGTTCTTTGGATTAAAGCAAGTAAACTTTCGCAGTTTAACGTTGTGAAAGCTGCAGAAGCTACACCCGACAAAATTGACGTACCCGTTGATGTAGCTGTTTTTGCTAACAAATACACCAAAGAAAATGTTTGGGACACTCAACGCTCACCCGCTTACCCTACCGCCGGACAAGATTGGACACTTACAGGTTTAAGCACCGCTTTAGCTGCCAACGGACGACCTATCGACTGGGCAAATGGACGATACCTTATGTTTTCGTTGGAAAACGACAATGCAAACACTGCTAATTCGTTGATAGACGATATACGAAATGGTGCAAAACAAAACTTGGTTCTAAAACTTTACGAAAGCAACGGTAAATTGGTGCAAGTGGTTTCTAATTGGGGATATGTAATAGGAATAGCCGAGCAAGGCTTTATGTACGAAGTGGAAGGAATGTACGGAACATTTTTTGCCAATACAACCCTTTCTTCTGCAAGCACAGTAAAATACAAACCTACTTTGGCTAAAGTAACTAAAGTTTCGGAACTTGGAAAAGCCAAAATTATGGCAAATGCAAACACAAACACAAACACCAACACTCAAACGTGGACTCCTCAAATAGCAATCGGTTATTATACCGTTATGGCACGTTGCAGCGACAAATATTTAGATGTACTCGATGCCAGCCAAAAAGACGGTGCTATTATTCAACAGTGGGATTTGAACGGAAACCAAGCACAGCATTGGAAAATTGAACCCGTTTTGAATCTACCCGGACATTATACCTTAACGGCTCGTTGCAGTGGAAAAATGCTCGACGTAGAAGGTGGAAGCACGACAGCCGGTGCCAGAATACAACAATGGACTGCCAACGGCTCGGCGGCTCAACAGTGGAAAATTGACCCCGTACCCGGTGCTGCCGGATTTTACATTCTCACTGCCAAATGCAGCGGAAAAGTTCTTGATGTACTTGATGCAAGCCCGGAGAGCGGTGCTAAAATTCAGCAATGGAATCTAAACGGAAATAAAGCCCAACATTGGAAACTTTCGCCCGTAAAATAATCCGATTTTATACTTCAAACGGTTATCATTTGAGCTTTTGTTTTTAATGGAAGTGCTTTGTAATTAAAACTTTGCCAACGTTTTACACGTTGGCAAAGTTATCGTTTGCAGTATATTTTCATTAAATTTCCGTTAGAGACGACTTTGTCGCCTTTAACGGAAAATTCAGTTTGATGGAAATCTACTTTGCGAAACTCTACTCGTTAGATTTTGTAACACTTTGCGTGAAAAAAATGTTCTTTCGCCCAGAGTTTTGCAACGTTTTACGCAAAGTTTTGCAGAGTTTTTTTTTCATTTCTTTAAAAAAAAAAAAAAATTAAATAAAATAGACTTGTTGTAAATTGAATTTCAATTTGCAACAAGTCTATTCAACTATGAAAGTAAATATACTGCAAGCGGTAACTTTGCCAAAGTTTAAAATTGGTCTGTTTATTTTGTAAAAAAAAAAATAAAATAAATCCCTCGATTTTTCAAAAAAAGAAATAAGGGAATAGGGAAGGCGGAATTTTATTTTTAATTACTAAGGGTATAAGGTTTTGAAAACCAACCTTACAGCCTTAGTAAAAATTTTAACAAAATGAAAATAAAACCTTATTCCCTTATTTTAAAATTCATAAAAAATGCAGGAAAAGTAAAATTCATTTTTCGCGCAAAATAAATAAACCCGTTTTAAACTTTGGCAAAGTTAGCGTTTGCAGTATAATTTTTAAAATTTTAAATTCTTTTTTTATAAATTTGAAAACTTTTTTAAATTTTTTTTAAAACATCAATTTATGAAAAACAAAATTTTATTAATCTTTCTCTTTATAGAAATATTTTCTGCATCGCTATTGGCACAAAATGATAAAATAATAGCAATAAAAAAACAAATAAAAACCGGAAATTTTATTCAAGCTACTGCACAAATTCAAGATTTATTGTGCCGTTCGGATATTGATTTTCAAACCCGACAAGCCTTATTGTACGAATTGGAGTTGATGAACCGAATAAACATCGAATTTTCGCTTACCGAAAAAGACGTTAGAAAGCGTTTGTCGGATTTATTTCCAAATGTATCTGAAAATCAACTTAAAGCGTGGCAGCAAAGCGGAAAATTGGAAATGCGAATCATTGACAACCAAAAAAAATATTTCAATCGTGCCGTTGGCAATTTGTTTTTGCTCGACAGTGTGGCTAAAGCCGCAAAAGTGGCAAAGTACGGCAAGTCAAAAGACAATGTTTCAAGCTTTTGCGAGCGTTACATACCCGAACTGATAACCAAAAAACAAAGCAACGGAACACCTTTCGACCACAAAAAAATAAAAATAGCCTACTCGGTTACGCTTCCCGCCAACACGCTTCCTGCCAATGAAACGGTGCGTTGCTGGTTGCCATTTCCGCACGAAGACGGCAAATTTGTGAAAATATCCAATTTAAAAATCCCCGATTCGACTTACATTGTAACCGACAAAAAAGATTTTCACACCTCCATTTATTTTGAAAAGCAAACCGTAGCCAACGAAACGCTCACATTTTCATATACTTGCGAAGTGGAATTGGCAGCAAATTATTTTCAAATAGATGAAACTCAAATAAAACCTTACAATAAAAATTCGGATATTTACAAAACATTTACTCAAGAACAATTGCCGCACATTGTTTTTAATCAGGAAGTTAGCAGTTTAGCCCAATCCATAGTCGGCACTGAAACAAATCCGTACCGGCAAGTAAAAAAATTGTATTATTGGCTCGATGAGCATATTCCATGGGCGGGAGCGTTGGAATATTCTGTTTTTGATTGCATTCCGACTTATGTATTGCAAAATGCACGCGGCGATTGCGGTATGCAAACATTCTTGTTTTTGAGCATGGCACGCAGTTTGGGCATTCCATGTAAGTGGCAGAGTGGCTGGTATTTACTGCCCGAAGAAGTAAACATGCACGACTGGGCAGAGGTTTATTACGAGGGCATCGGTTGGGTGCCGCTCGATGCGTCGTTCAAATTGATTGAAAATGAAAACCTTACCGTTAAAGAGTTCTATATCACAGGCATTGACCCTTATCGGTTGATTGTAAACAATGGCACGGCGTTGCCATTTTTTCCGGCAAAACTTTTTTTCAGAAGCGAACCTCACGATTTTCAGCGCGGTGAATTGGAATGGCGCGGCGGCAATTTGTATTTCGACAAATGGGATTACGAAATGGAAGTGGACTATCTGAATTAAAGGAGCTTAAATGAAATAAGGTTTTGTGGCTAAGCCATGAGGTTAAAATATTAATTTTTAACGCAATGCTTAATTGCTAAAGCCGAAAATAATTGGGTGTATTTTTAGCTTTTGCCTCTAAATCGGCTAAAGGTGATTTTTTGAAAAAATGAACGGCTTTGCTGTTCGATAACCGTTGAGCGGTAATTAAGCAGGCGGTTTGGCTTAGAGCGAAACAATGGCGGTGATTAGCAAAGGGGGTGTAAAGTTCTTTAAGGCTTTCTCATTGCTTCTTGAGGGTTTTGCATAACTTTTTTAAGGGGTAAAAAGCTTTTTTAAGGGGGTGAAAAGCTTATCTGTCTGCTATTTTTTTCTTGTATGGCGTAAATTGGAACGCGGATTACGCGGATTGAACGGATTTTCGCGGATTTTTTTGACCACGAATGCACGGATATTTTTTTGATTTTTGAAAATTGTTTTTTATATTTGTGTTTTTATTTTTTAATTTAAAGGTGTGGTTTTTATTCCAAAAACCACCACTCTAATTTAATAAAATATTTATTTACAATGTTTTATAAAAACACAAAGTAAGCATAAAAAAGAGCCACAAGTGCAGTGGTGGTTATTTGGAACGTTAGCTGCAATTCATTGATTTTTAACGTTATAATTATGTAGCTTTGTTAAAAATGCGCTTTAAAATTTATTTTCAAAAGAATTTTGAACAAAGTTACAGAAAAAAAATAAATAAACAGCATCTAACATGTGCTTGAGCGGTCATTGTTTTGGGAAGTTTGCTTCGTTCGCTTGGCTCCCTACGCAAACCCCCAAAACAACGCCGCCAACCAGAAACGCAAATTTTGCTTGGGTGCAACATTTTATTTATCACCTTTCCACAAGAGGAAAAGCCGGCTATGTGCTTGCCAACGGCTCATTAACAGCCGAAAACGGAACAGAAGGCGAAATTCGCAAACAACTCATTGAAAATAATTTGGTGGAGTGCATTGTGGCAATGCCCGACAAACTATTTTATAATACAGGTATTCCGGCTTGTTTGTGGTTTCTGAACCGCAACAAACAAACTACCGACATACTTTTTGTTGATGCCCGACAACACGGCTCAATGAAAACACGAAATCAAAAGGAATTTGTTGATAGTGAAATTCAAAAAATTGGTAATCTGGTTAAAGATTGGCAACTCGAAAACGGAAATTACGAAGACGTAAAAGGTTTTTGCAAAGTAGCAACCGTAGAAGAAGTTAAAAATTTCAATTACATACTTTCGCCCGGACGATACGTAGGAACAGAAGAAACCGAAGAAGACGAAACTCTTTACCAACGAATGAAAGACCTTACAAACTAAATTTTTGAGCAAATGAAACAAGCCGAAAATTTGGATAAAGAATTACAAACAAGTTTGAAATCTGTTAAATTTGAATAAAAAATCATAAAACGAGTTAGGTTTCCGAAAACCTAACACATTTAAATATTATATGTTATGAAACAAGAAAATGCAATAAAACTATTTAACGAAAAACAAGTGCGTTGCCAATGGGACGCAGAAAAAGAATTATGGTATTTTTCGATAGTTGATATAATTGAAGTATTGACAGAAAGCCCGCGCGCCAGAAAATATTGGAATGCTTTAAAAACTAAACTTTTAGAAGAAGGAAGTGAAGTGTCCCAAAAATTGGGACAGTTGAAAATGTTGGCACCAGACGGTAAAATGAGAGAAACAGATGTAGCTGATACAGAAACACTTTTCCGTTTAATTCAATCAATACCTTCGCCAAAGGCAGAGCCATTTAAACTTTGGTTGGCAAAGGTGGGTTACGAAAGAATTGAAGAAATACAAGACCCCGAATTAGGAATTGACCGTGCAATGCAATATTACAAACAAAAAGGGTATTCCGATGCATGGATTAACCAACGACTAAAAAGCATTGAAATACGAAAAGAATTAACAGACGAATGGAAAACACGCGGCGTAAAAGAAGGCGTAGAATATGCTATTTTAACCGGTGAAATTACAAAAGCATGGCCAGGTTTATCGGTAAAAGAATATAAAACGCTGAAAGACCTGAAAAAAGAAAATTTGCGCGACAACATGACTAATCTTGAATTGGTTATAAATATGCTTGCCGAAGCCACAACCACCGAAATATCGAAAGAACAAAACCCCGAAACCTTCGATGATAGTAAACGTATTGCCAAAAAAGGCGGAACAATAGCCGGAAACACACGCAAAGAAATTGAAAAAGAAACAGGCAAAAAAATTGTTACACCGCTCAATGCCAAAAATATTGCGGCTTTAAAAGACAAAGAAAATGATGATAACGAATAAACAAAACGTGTTAGGTTTCCAAAACCTAACACGTCTATTGATAACATTACTGAATATTTTTCACAACAATTTGCTAATATGCTAAATAGTTATGCAAAATCTTTTAATAAAGCGTATAACAGAACCGGAAAATTATTTCAACTTCCGTTTAAACGTATTCCGGTAGAAAACGAAAATTATTTTAAAGTTTTAGTTGCCTATTCTCTCAAACAGGTGTCCGAATAAAAAAACTATAAAAACGAGTTTTGAAACAGCCTCTATCTTGTTGCTATTCATTGTTTTCTACCGTTGTTTCATTCCTACGGAATGATTTTGTCCAAAGTACAATACTAAGGGGATAAGTTTTTTTTTGTTTTTTATTTGTTTTTTGAAAATTGTTTTTTTTAAAAAGGGAATAAGGTTGATTTTCAAAATCTTATTCCCTTATTTCTTTTTTTCAAAAATAGTGGGATTTATTTATTTTATTCGTTTTCCAAAATAAACGTACCGATTTAAAACTTCTACAAACTTATGTTATTCAATTTATTACAAAAAAATAACGGAGCATTGATTAAATTCAATGCTACAAAACCGTTGTATAAATCTTTTTTTATGTATGTTTGTAAAATATTTTCATAAAAAAAAGTATTTTTGTGTTCAAATTTGAACACTATTTTTATAAAAATGAACATTTTTTTTTGAAAAGAAAAAAAGAAAAAAAATGTAAATCAATGTATAAAAGCATGTTAAAAAAAGTGGTATTGAATTTGTCATTCAAAGCTTTGTGCTTAAAAAAATATTCCAAAAGATAAATTATTTCAAAAAAAAAATAGATTAAAAAAATGGTTAGAAGAGCAATAATTGTAACTACTATGGTTGTTATAGTAGTATTGTCGGTTTTGGGAATGAACTACTTAGCCGATAAAAACAAACCACCGCAAGAAGCCAAAGCTGAAAAAGTAAAAATTTATGTAAAAGTAAAACCAGTAGCTTACAGCACGATAAGCACGTATTTAGAAGCTGAAGGCAGATTGGAATCGCAATCTTATGTGGACTTGAGTAGCGAAGTGCAAGGCAAAATACTCGCCGGAAGTGTATCGCTCAAAAAAGGACAAAGTTTTAGCAAAGGGCAAGTTTTGGCGCGTATTTACAAAGAAGAAGCCTATTTGGCTTTGAAAAGCAAAAAAAGTACTTTCCTCAATACCATTGCCAGCATCTTGCCCGACATGAAAATTGATTTCTCCGACAGTTATTCGGCTTGGTATCAATTTTTTAGTGCCATAGAAATAGACAAAAAATTGCCCGAAATGCCCAAACCCAAAACGGACAAAGAAAAAGTTTTTTTGGCTTCACGCAATATTCTTACCAGTTTTTATTCTATCGAAAGCGACGAAATTCGTTTAGAAAAATATGCTTTAATAGCGCCATTTTCAGGAAGTTTTACCGAAGTTTACATGGAAATAGGTTCCATAGCCAATCCGGGTACAAAAATAGCACGAATGATTCGCACCGACGAACTGGAATTGGAAGTTCCCATAGAAAGCTCTAAAATACAGTGGGTTAAAATAGGCGATGTGCCACGCATTTTCGATGCTTCGGGCACCGAAGTTGGCAAAGGTAGATTGGTGCGTATAGCCAAATTTGTAGATACCAAAAGCCAATCGGTAAGTGCATTTATTGCCCTTTCGGGAAATGAATATTTGTTGCAAGGCTCGTATTTAAAAGCTATTTTTGATGGCAAAAGCATTGCCGATGCTATGGAAATTCCACGAAATTGTATCTTCAACAGCAATGAGGTTTTTATTGTTTCAAACGGAAAATTAGAAAAAAAAGAAATCAATATTCTAAAATACAACGAAAAAACGCTTATTTTTAATGGATTAAATCAAGGCGATAGCTTAATTGTTCAACCACTTATCAATATGGCTGCCGGAACAAGAGTTTATGCTTTGGATTAAATTGTTAATTGTTAATTGTTAATTGTTAATTGTTAATTGTTAATTGTTAAT
>DYNA01000124.1 GCA_020721325.1 Paludibacter propionicigenes | reverse complement strand
AATTGTTAATTGTTAATTGTTAATTGTTAATTGTTAATTGTTAATTGTTAATTATCAAATTTTAAATTGATTTTATTATACAATATGAATGCCATTTTTTATGTAAAATATTGAAAATCAATTGCCTCGACCTTTAGGTCGGGGATAAATAAAAAGCAATGAATTTCAGGGCTTTAGCCCTTTACATTTTGAAAAGTGTCGCACATATTGTATTATAGAAAACTATTAATTAATAATTAACAATTGATAATTAATAATTAATAATTGGTTTAGAACTTTTTTTGAAAAATATATAAATGAGAAATTTAATAACCTATTTTGTAAAATATCCTTTTTTTGCAAATATCATTATTGCTATTTTGGTAATAGGCGGTGGAGTAAGCATTTACACCATGAAAAAATCTTTTTTTCCCGAAAGGAAAGGACGATTTATTACCGTACAAGTAACCTATCCGGGAGCTTCGCCCAAAGAAATGGAAGAAGGAATAACAGTACGCATAGAAGAATCGGTGCGGGGTTTGGTCGGTATTAAGGAAATCAATTCCACTTCTTCCGAAAATTTTTGTCAGGTAAGAATAGAAACCACCGGACAATATGACCTCGACGAAACGTTAATGGAGGTAAAAAATGCCGTTGATGGCATCAGTTCGTTCCCTTCGGCAGCTGAGCGACCGGTTATTTATAAGCAGCGACCCATCACTCAAGCTGCATTCATTGGGCTTTCGGGCGATGTGGATTTAATGACTCTCAAAAACATAGGCAATGAAATAGAAGACGACTTTTTGGCTTCGGGCGTCATCACGCAATACAACATGAACGGTTGGCCTGACTTAGAAATTTCGGTGGAAACTTCGGAAGCTGACCTTTTGCGCTACGGAGTAACTTTTGACCAAATTCAAGCAGCCATAGCTTCAAACAACATTGACGTTTCGGGCGGGCAAATAAAATCGGAAGAAGAAGAAATCTTAATCCGTTCGCGCGAAAGAAGTGTTGATGCCGAAAAAATAGGCGAAATAATTATCCGAGCCGATGCAAGCGGTCGTTTGATACACATACGCGATGTGGCAACCATAAAAACAAAGTTTGCCGATGTTACTGCCGGTTTGAAAATGAACGGTAAACAAGCCGCTTGGATTCAAGTAAACAAATTGCCCGAACAAGACCTCGACAAAATTAACAAATGGGTAAGAAATTACGTAAAAGAATTTAATGAAACCCACGAAAACGTACAACTTACCATAGCCTTCGACTTTTTGGATATACTGGGAGAGCGTTTAAAATTGCTCTACACTAACGGAATGCAGGGTTTGATTTTGGTTATTCTCACGTTAGGATTTTTTCTAAGTTTCCGACTTTCGTTTTGGGTAGCATGGGGTATTCCTTCGGCGTTTTTGGCTATGTTTATGTTGGCTGCGTCTTATGGAATTACAATTAACATGATTTCTCTTTTCGGTATGATATTGGTTATCGGTATTTTAGTGGACGATGGAATTGTAATAGCCGAAAACATTTATACACATTTCCGAATGGGTAAATCGCCCCGAAGAGCTGCTATTGATGGCACGATGGAGGTATATCCCTCAGTAGTTACATCGGTTTTAACCACTATTGTAGCTTTTGCACCTTTGTTGATTTTGCAAGGAGCTTTTGAATTTATGTTCGAAATGGCTTTTGTGGTTATTTTCAGTTTATTCTTTTCGTTGATGGAAGCTTTCTTTGTATTGCCTGCTCACCTTGCCAACCCACATGTTTTGCGTTCGCGAAGCAGAGAAAGCGTAGTAGGAAAAATTCGGTACAAATTGGAACAAATTACCGATTATATGCGCGACAAAATGTACGGAACACTTTTGAAACATTTAGTTAAAAGGCGTTGGGTAACCGTTACTTTTCCGTTGGCATTATACATCATTACCAGTGGTTTGTTTGTAGGCGGATTTATCAAATATACTTTTTTTCCAACCATTCCATTCGATTCATTCAACATCAACGTTGCATTTATGCCGGGTTCTGGCGAAAAACAAACCCAAGAATATTTGCAACGCTTCGACAGTGTGGTTTGGGAAGTGGACAAATCGCTGCAAAAAAGATACAATCAAACCAAACCCTTTGTAACTTATACTTTCCGCTCTGCCGGAAGTGCTTTCGATGGCTTAGAAAACGGTTCGCACGCCGGACAAGTAATGGTGTTTATGAAAGATATGGAAGATCGCCCGATTTCCACTTTTATAATAGCCGACAGCGTTCGTAAACGTTTGGGAAATATGCCAGAAGCAATGAAATTTACCGTTGGCGGACAGAATCGTTGGGGTGCACCCATTTCGATAAGCCTTTTAGGTAAAAACTTAGACCAATTGGAACATGCAGAAGAATTTTTGATAGCCGAACTTTCAAAATTTCCCGAATTAAAAAGTATTACAAGCAACAACGCTGAAGGAAAGCAAGAAATACGAATGAAACTTAAACCCAAAGCTTATTTTTTAGGTTTGAATTATGCCACATTGAGCAATCAAATTCGGCAGGGTTTCTACGGTGGACAAGCCCAGCGTTTGCAATCGGGTCGCGATGAATTGCGTATATGGGTTCGTTATCCAAAAGAAGGACGTTTAACTATTGGACAATTGGAAAAAACACGAATAAAAACCGCTTCAGGTGAGTATCCGCTCATGGAATTGGTTGATTTTGAAATCGAACGTGGTCCGGTGAGCATCAAACGCTACAACGCATCGCGCGAGTCGCGTGTAGATGCCGATTTGGTTGATCAATACGCACCTGTTCCTCCGATTTTAAACCGAGTACAAGAAAAGATTATCCCTCAATTCGAAGCAAAATATCCGGGTATAGAAGTGGTTTATCAAGGACAATCTAAGGATAGTGCCGAAGCAAGTAGTGAAATTATGTATTATTTTGGTGGTGCTTTTGCTATTATCTTTTTAATTCTTATTCTTCACTTTAAATCTTTCTGGCAAGCTTTTATCGTTATTATGATGATTCCCATGTCGTGGTTAGCAGCAGCTTGGGGGCATGGAATTGAAGGCATACCCGTTTCGATGCTCAGCGCTTGGGGTATGGTAGCACTTTCGGGAGTTATTGTAAACGATGCCGTGGTTTTTTTATCGAAATACAACGACTTGCTTTTGGAAGGACAAACCGTTGAACAAGCGGCTTATAATGCCGGAATAGCCCGTTTTACAGCTATAATCTTAACAACCATTACAACGGCAGTGGGTTTGTATCCAATCATTCTCGAAACCAGTTTCCAAGCACAATTTCTTAAACCAATGGCTATTTCGTTGGCTTACGGCGTGTTTATAGGAACCGGCTTTACGCTTATATTCTTCCCATCTATTATTATTGTACTCAATCGTTTTAGAGTTTGGTTCCGTTGGCTCTGGACTGGCGTAAAACCTACCAACGAAGAAGTAGAACCGGTTATTGAATATAGCAAAGTAAAAGTAGATGAATTTACGGAAGAATAATAAGTTTAGAAATTTCAATTAAAAAAAAATAACAAAGCTATAAATAAATGCAATATGTTAGATATAAAAAAATTAGAAAAACAAATTTCAGAGAAAAAAAATTCATTAAGAACAGATAGATTGGATATGTCTTTTGGTGAATTAATGAATTTATACGAAGATGGTACTCTTTTTATAACTCCTGAATATCAACGTGCTTTTAGGTGGAAAGTTGACCAACAAACAAAATTTATAGAATCCATTCTTTTAGGCATTCCAGTACCACCAATTTTTGTAGCTGAAGATACAAAAAAAGACCAACAAGTGAGATGGGAATTGGTTGATGGATTGCAAAGAATGTCCACAATATTTTCTTTCTTTGGAATTTTAAAAGACGAGAAGAAAAATAAACTAATTCTTTCGGAAGGTTCAATTATAAAAGATTTGAAAGACCATTCTAATGATACTTTCAGTGCATTACAAAAATTTACAATTAAAAGGTCGGTTTGCCGAGTTGAAATTATTCGTTGGGACAGTTCCGTGGATATGCGTTATGAATTGTTTAACAGATTAAATACCGGCGGCGAACCTTTAACAGCACAAGAAGTAAGAAATTGTGTTTTTCGTGGATTTGATAATAAATTTAATCAAATACTAATTGATGTTGGCAATAATTCAATTTTCAAAGAATTAATAAAACCTACTGAAAAACAAGAAGAAACTATGTTTTGTGAAGAACTTGTTTTGCGTTTTTTTGCAATGAAAAATCACGGTTTGATTTTAAAAACAAATATTCAAGAACATTTAACTGAATATATGGAAAAAGTATCAAAAGGCGAAATTAACTTTGATTATGATAGGGAAATAAAAAAAATTAATCAATTAATTTTATTTTTAAGTGAAAATTTTGATTATAAAATATTTAGAGCTTCGTATGGTATTTTTACACCCTCGTTGTTTGATGTTATTATGCTTGCCTTAGAAAAATATTTTGACTATTATTCAAAAAATGCAGAAGTATTCAAATCCAAAATTGAAGAATTTAAAAAAAGTGAAAATTTTAAAGAAGCAAGTAAAGTATATTCTTCCAATAGAATTAAAAACAGAGTAGATGCAGCACTTGAAATTTTTAAAATATGATAGCGATTCTGGAAGAGATTAAGCAAGAAAACGAGTGGCGACAACGAGATTTTGCAAATATGAAATTTTTGTATCAAACAATTCCGCAAGATTTTCAAAAATTATTTTTAAGAATGACAATTCCATATTTGTACGCCCATTGGGAAGGTTTTGCTTTGGACGCTTTAAAAAAAGTTGTAAATTACTTTAATCAATTGAATTTACAATTCAATGATGTAAGAATCAATATTTTTGTTTTAAGTTTAGGCGAAAAATTTAATTATTTAAAGTCAAAACAATCATTTATACAAAAATGTGAATTTTCTGAAAATTTTCTTGCAAATTTACAAAATGATTTAAAATTTGATAAAAAAAATATCAGCACTAAATCAAATTTGAGATTCAATGTTTTAACAGAACTATGCGAAATATTTGGTTTTGAACAAAATAACTTTGATAAATACAAATCAGACCTTGATAAATTTGTAAATATTAGAAATTCAATTGCTCATGGTGAAAATAGCTATGTCTTGAGTATTGAAAATTTTGAAAAATACGTAAATTTAGTTAATGATTTAATTTTTCAATTACAAACAGAAATAGAAATTTATATTTCAGAAAAAAAATATTTAAAACAAAATGTTACAAAATATTCAAATTACTGAAAACAATAAAATATTTTCAACCGATATTTTTTTTAAACCAAAAGAATTTATCATAAACGCAGAAAAACAACTGCATTTGGTTGCTATCGAATTTGAAGATAATATTTATTTACAAGATAAAACTTTAAAAAATTCGTTTACAACTTTAAAAAAATAGTTCATTCACAAACAAATTTAGCAACTAATTCACACAAAACCAATATTTTATAAAAACAAAAAAATGAAACCAACCAACCAACGATTTACCAAAGGCGAAGAGTTAGCCAATGCCCTTTCGCACTTAACGGGAGCTATTCTGGGCTTGGCAGCCCTTGTAGCCATGATTTTGTTTTCGCTCAAAAACGGAAACGTATGGCACGTAGCTACTTCGGGCGTTTTCGGAATAACGCTTATCGTTCTTTATCTTTCGTCCACTTTCAATCACTGGTTGCCACAAGGCAAAAGCAAAGAATTTTTCTTTACTTTCGACCAAATAGCCATTTATTTGCTCATTGCCGGAACTTATACTCCGCTGTCGCTCATTGCGTTACACGGTACGTTGGGCTGGGTAATTTTCGGAATTGAGTGGGCATTTGCTTTTGTGGGCATTGCCATAAAAATTTTAAAACCCACAAAATTTGAAGGCGGCGTGAGCATCTTTTTTGTAATTGCCTATATTGTAATGGGAAACGTAGTTTTTTTTGCTGCACCTCAAGTCATTGAAGCCATTTCGTTTGCCGGATTTTTATGGATTTTAATCGGAGGCATTTTTTACGCCGGCGGTACGGTTTTTTACAAAATGAAAAATGTAAAATTCATTCACCTCGTTTGGCATTTGTGTGTGGTTTTTGGTAGTATTTCGCATTTTATAGCTATTTATTTCTATGTTTTGCCTTTAAAAATTAATTAAATAAAGTTCTTTTTTATTTTTACAAAAAAAATGAAATTATACTGCAAACGGTTTTATTATTTAACTTTTCCAAAGTTCTAAAACTTTGGAAAAGTTATAGTTACGTAATAATAAATATTAAAATTTATCCCGTTTTTTGTATAGAAAAAAAATTGGTAAAAAAACAGACAGTATGCAAAAATTTGTTTTAATATTTTTTCTGGTATTTTTTTTGGCTTGCGCCGAAAAAGAAAATTCTTCTACGAAAGTAAAAACCACAGAAAATAACGGCGTAAAAAATAACGGGGTAGAAAATAAAAACGTAGAAGAAAAAGTTGAAAAAATAAATTATACGCCCGAAACTTTTGCAACGGGCGAAGTAGCTCTTTTGGCAAAAAACATTACGTATCCGGTCATAATCAAAAACCCCGATAAAGCAGACCAATGGACAGAAGAGTGTTTGCAAGAGCTTGATATTCAGAATTTAGCAAAATTATTTTTCGACCTGATTTATTCCGGCAAAGTAAAGGCTTTTCCTTACATGTCTGACCAAGAAATGAGTATAGAAGAAGTCAAAACTTTTGAAAAAGAACATTCGCGCAAGCGGATAGCAAAAGTTTTGTTTGAAGAAGAATGGTTTTTTGACCAAAACAATGCTCGAATGTATAAAAAAATAAAATCGATTATGCTGGCTTACGAACTTTATTACGAAACCGGCGAAGTGAAAGGCTACAAAGCGGGTATTCAAATATTTTTAAATCATTAAAGTAATTTGTTTATACTGCAAACGGTAACTTTGACAAAATCTTAATTACAAAGCACTTACATAAAAACAAAAGCTCAAATTATAACCGTTTAAAGTATAAATAGAACAATTTAATCATAGAAACAGTAAAACAATGAAATGGATAAGTACAATTTTCGTATTTTTTTTAACCGTACAGGTTTTTGCGCAAAGCGATAGTTTGGATTTAAGTTTGGCGCAAGCCATCGAATTGAGTTTAAAAAACAATTATCAAATCGTAATTAGCCACAAAAACATCGAAACGGCTAAAATTAACAATTCGTGGGCTAATGCCGGTCGCTACCCCACGCTCACGGCGCGTTTGAGCAACAACAACAAATACAACAACGTCAGCGCACTCAGCTCAGGAATCGGACTTTCGACCGCGCGCATGGAATACACTACGGCTACGCTTTATCCGGCTCTTGCGCTGCAATGGAACTTGTTCAACGGCTGGGCGGTGGACATAACCAAAGCTAATTACGAACTTTTAGAGCAACTCTCGCAAGGAAATACCGCTTTACTTATCGAAAATACTGTTCAAACTATTATCTTAGCTTATTATCAAACACTTTTGCAAAAAGAAAAAGTAAAGCTTGCCAAAAATGTGATGCAACTTTCGGGCGACCGATACAATTATGTACTTGCCAAACAAGAACTTGGCACTTCGGTTACCTTTGATGTGTTGCAAGTAAAAACTACTTTTTTGTCAGATTCGGTCAATTATTTGATGCAAGAATCGAATTATTCCAACTCGCTCAAAAATTTGAACTATCTTTTGGGCGACACCACACACAGCATTTACCGTTTGACCGACAGTTTTGAAGCCATTGATGAGCAGTACAATTATTCCGACTTGCGTCAAAAAGCGTTTGAAAACAATTCGACTTTAAAAAATCAATATTTGAACCAAAAAATCCTTCAAAACAACATTGGCTTGGCAAAAAGCAGCTATTATCCAACCCTTTCGCTGAGTGCGGGAACGGATTACATACAATCGTGGAATTTTGCCGGTGGCGAAAGTGCCGACGATTATACTTACGATTTTTATGTCAATCTTACGCTTTCTTACACGCTTTACGGCGCAGGTAGTAAAAAACGCCAAATGCAAAAAGCCCTTATCAGTCAAGACATTGGCGAGGTTTCCATTGCCGAAATGCAGCACAAAGTAGAAAATGATTTGTATCGCCTCTACGATTTGTATCAGGTTAGAAAACAGATGCTTAAAGTTTCGATAGAAGCCGAGCAAAGTGCCGCCTTAAACTTGGAATTGGGCAACGAGCGGTTCAAAAACGGTACCATCAACTCATTCAATTTGCGCGATTTGACCATTTATTACATGAATGCCGCCAATCAACGCCTCGAAAGTACCTACAATCTCATTCAAGGACATACCGAACTTTTGCGGATAACCGGAGGAATTGTAAATGGTAATTAATCAACTTAATAACATCAATTTTAATATTTTTACAATATAAAACATTAAAATTATAAAAAAATGAAAATACTATCGTTTCGATACAGAGATAATGCAAAAAAGTGGGAACTTAATAACATTGAAATTAGTAAGTTAGCTTTGTTAGTTGGTGCTTCGGGGGTCGGAAAAACTCAAATATTAAGAGCAATCTATGCAATGAAAGAAATAGCAGAAGGAAATTCTCTTAATGGGGTAGAATGGAATATTTCATTTGAAACATTGGAAAAGAAAAAATATCAATGGACAGGTGCTTTTGAAACCAAAGACTCTTCAACGTTTATTGACGAAGATGACAAAACCAATGATTTAAACAAACCAAAAATCAGTTATGAAAAATTACAAATCAATAATACCGAAAAAATTATAGATAGAGATGCGGAAAAAATTCTTTTTTATGGAACTCCTACCATTAAGTTATCGCCCGAAAAAAGTGTAATTAATTTATTAAAAGAAGAAGATGCAATAAAACCGATATTTTTTGAATTAATGAAAATCAATTTTAGCAATCAATTTGGATTTTCAGAATCAAAAATGCAAACTTTTTTTAATAAAGAAATTTTAAAAAATTACAATTCAATAGATGAAATCATTGAAAGTGATTTTAAAACATCAATTAAATTGTACATGGCATTTTATAAGAAACATTCCGTTTTCAATCAAATAAAACAACGATTTATTGAAATTTTTCCAACCATTGAAGAAATCAAATTTTCAGAACAAACCAAAGATTCCAAAACTTTGATAGATATACAGATTAAAGAATACAATGTTGAATTTTGGATAGCTTCAAAAAGCATATCTTGGGGTATGATGCGCACACTCAAGCAATTGAGTGAACTATTTTTATGCTCAGAGGGTACCGTTTTTTTAATTGACGAATTTGAAAATAGTCTTGGCATTAATTGCATTAATGAAATAACAAACGACATTCTGAACTCCCGAAGGCAACTTCAATTTATTCTAACAAGTCATCACCCTTACATTATTAATTCCATAAACCATCATCATTGGAAACTGGTTACCAGAAATGCAGGAATAATCAAAACACATGATGTTGCAAAATTTAATATCGGAAAATCCAAACATGACGCATTTATGCAATTAATTCAATTAGAAGAATATCAAACGGGAACAGAACAATTATGAACATATACTTTTTAGTAGAGGGGCGTAGAACAGAAAAGAAAGTATATCCGAAGTGGATTACTTCCTTAATACCCGAAATGAAAGAAATTAAAGATGCCTATTTAGCTGATACAAAGAACTTTTACATTTTTACCGGTCATGGATATCCTTCTTTATTACACAATCATTTACGAAATTCAATAGAAGAAATAAACACCATCGGAAACTACAATTATCTGGTTATTTGTTTAGACGCAGATGAATTTACAGTAAAAGAACGCGAAAATGAAGTATTCGATTTTATCAATAAAAATAATCTAAAGCTAAATTCAAATACCGAGTTAATTGTAATTGTACAGAATAAGTGCATAGAAACATGGTTTTTGGGCAATTCTAAAGTTTACAAACGAAATCCGACAAGCAAAATGTTACAAAAATATATAACATTTTACAACGTTGCTACCAAAGACCCAGAATTGATGGAAAAGTTTGATGATTTTCAAACAATTACTGATTTTCATGAAACTTATTTATCTGAAATGCTTGAAGAAAGAAAAATTGCTTACACAAAAAAAAATCCACGTGCAGTTACTGAACCGGAATATCTAAACCAGCTAATAAAAAGAACAACAACCAAAAAACATATTAAATCATTTGGTAATTTTTACAATTTTTGTAAACGTGTTATGATTAAAATGAATGAATAAGTACCCATCAAAATTAATTATAGCATTTTTAGTGATAACTTACCAAAATATTTTTTTTAAATTATAAAAAATGAAGACTTTTTTTTGAAAAAAAAATCTGTTTATTTTAAGTTTTTTGTCATAATATTTCAATTTATTGTCAAAATTTGTCAAAAATAGCATTGTTTTCAGTTTAAAAAAAATATTGATTTTGAACAATTTATACGATTAAAAAAAAATTAAATTCATTTATGGAAAAAGGAATTGTTATAAAATCTACAGGCAGTTGGTATTCGGTAAAAACGCAAAGTGAAACCGTGCAATGTAGAGTAAAAGGAAAATTCAGAATCAAAGGTTTAACAACCACCAATCCAATAGCGGTTGGCGATATTGTTGATTTTGAACTCAATAGTGAAGACCACACCGGAAACATAACCCAAATTGAAGAGCGAAAAAATTACATCATTCGCAAATCGACCAATTTATCGCGCGAAGCTCATATCATTGCAGCCAATTTAGACCAAGCTTTTTTAATCGTGAGCTTGGCAAAACCCGAAACAAGCATAGGATTTATCGACCGATTTCTCATAACCGCCGAAGCTTACCGCATTCCGGTACATATTGTTTTTAATAAAACCGACATTTACGATAGCCAATTGATGGAACGCATGGAAAAGTACATTTCCATTTACCAATCCGTTGGATACACTTGTCATAAAGTATCGGCATTGCAAGAAATTGGTTTAGAAACGGTTAAGCAAGCCATGAAAGATAAAATTAGCTTACTTTCGGGGCATTCGGGAGTAGGAAAATCGTCAATTCTGAATAAAATAGATAAAAATTTAGATATAAAAACAGCGCCGGTATCGGATTTTCACAACAAAGGAGTGCATACCACAACTTTTGCCGAAATGTATTTCCTCGAATTTGGCGGAAGCCTCATAGATACTCCGGGTATCAAAGGTTTTGGAACGGTAGATATGCTTACAGAAGAAATTTCTCACTATTTTCCCGAAATATTTAAAGCATCTGAAAATTGCCGTTTTTATAATTGCACGCACGTACACGAACCTGCATGTGGGGTAAAAGAAGCGGTAAAAAATGGAACGATTTCCGAGATTCGATACAATAGTTATTTAAACATTTTAGACGACTCGAACGATAAATACAGACAAAATAAACATTAAATTTTAATAATTTGAATATTCATCAATGCAAAATACATTAAAATAAACTATACGACAAAAAGTTTAAATATAAACTTAAATAAATTCATTTTGATGTATAAAAATATTTTTTAATTTATTTATTGTCAATCTGTTTTGATTTAATTGATGTAGTAAATGTAATCTAATTAAAATTCAAATTCTAAACCATTTTTAGTATATTCTTCAAAATTACAGATAAAAATTTATAACTTTACAGCAATTACATATCTACGTTGTTGGCTGATAGTGATAATTCGTTTTGAATAATTGTATTTTTCGCAAATCTCATCAACCGCTTTTACAACACCCGGAAACAAATCGGGTGTATAATCGTCAAAGAAAATAATATCGCCTTTTTTTTGTTTATCTTTCAGATAAAAAAATTCAGGCATTAAATATGCAAATTCGTGCGTACTATCTAAAAAAGCAAAATGAATGCGAGAAACTTGAAACTGCTCTAAATCGGTGCGTGTATTGGCTTGAATATAAAGAATATAATTTTCAATAAGCATATTATAATCACCTAAAAGCTCTTCGCGCGAACGAAGTCCGTTGTGGTCGTCAATGCAATTCCAATACATTTTACGGTTGTGCGGTAACACATCGAAGGTAATTATTTTGCCATTTCTATTTGCATCAAATAAAGCTTTTGCCATGCAAATCGATGAAAAACCTCTTGCCGTTCCGGTTTCTAAAATATTGATTGATTGATATTTCGCCTGCTCTAAAAATTGCGAAAGCAATGAATACAACAATCGCCCATGTACATAATTAATCTCCGATTTTTTTACGACCACTTGTGTATGCAAAGCCAACTCGTGATACCAATCTTGGTCTATTCTGAAACCGGTTTCCTTTTCAAAATCATCAACTTCGGGATAACTTTTGTTTCTTGCAATTTCGGCAATCTTCAAATATTCATTGCGCGAAGCTCTTATTTCTTTGCCAAAAGGCATATTATTCCAACGCTTAAAAGCGAATTTTCTTACAATATTTAATAAGAAATATTCAGTTAATTGTAAAATTTTATGATACATTAGCTTTTCTTTTTAATAAAACGATAATATTGCTGTCAGTTAAATTTTTAGATGGTGATTCAAAAAGTATGATAAAAATCAAATAAAACCAAAATTAATAT
>DYNA01000123.1 GCA_020721325.1 Paludibacter propionicigenes | reverse complement strand
ACTAAGTGCCGATGGAAATTTGGATTTTATTAAATTAGCAGCCAAAAGTAACAATCCTTCTTTTTTAACTTTTAGCTCCGACAAAAAATTTTTAGTAGCCATAAATGAAATAAATGAAAATCAATCGGGTACAGTTGAGTTGTTTAAATATGAAAATGACACTTTAATTTTAGTAAACAGGCAAAAATCTGGTGGAGCGCACCCCTGTTTTGTAAGTTGCAATTTAGCAAATTACTTATTAACAGCCAATTACACAGGAGGAAATGTTGGATTGTTAAAAATAAACCATCAAGAATTATCACCTTTACTGTTTGTGCAGCAACACACCGGAAAAGGCTCAACGCCGCGACAAGAAGCTCCTCATGCGCATTCGGCTTGGTTTTTAAGCCAAACAGAAATTGCATCAGTGGATTTAGGAACCAATGAAATTTGGTTTTCGACTCTCGATACGGTTAAAAATACTTTGGTATTCCAATATAAACTATTAATGCCTGAAGGAGCCGGTCCACGACATTTAGCAGTCCATTCAAATTCTAATTTATATGTTGTAAATGAGTTAAATAGCTCCATTAGCTTATTAAAAAAATCAACCAACAATAAATACATTATTCAACAGACTATCAGTACTTTACCCGGCAATTTCAATGAGCCAAATACATGCGCACACATACAACTTTCGCCCGATGAAAAGTTTGTTTATGCCTCCAACCGTGGACATAATTCGATAGCTATCTTTGAAATAAACAGGCAAAATGGTGAATTAAAATTTATAGCTCATGAGCCTACTCGCGGCAATTCACCGCGTAATTTTAACATTTCTCCTTGCGGAAAATTTTTATTGGTGGCAAATCAAAAATCAAATTCCATTGTTTCGTTTCTACGTGATAAAAAAACCGGATTACTTATTTTTAAAGACCAAATAGAATCATTTACTCCGGTTTGCATACTTTTTTAATTTCTCACTTAAAAAAAAAATTATAAGCCATTGATAATGAACTAAAAATAATCTATTCTGTTTGATTAGGTGAATTAAAAAATTACCATGTTTTTTATTAAAAAAAGAAAGGATAAAATTTATTTTTTTGAAAAATTATTTCACTTCCGATAATATTTTTCCATCTTTGAGTTTTATTTCTAATAGATTTCCTTTTTTGGCTTCTTCTACCGATTTTAATATTGTATTTCCTTTATATACAATGGCATAGCCACGTTGCAATATTTTTTCGGGACTTAAATTATTGAGCCATTTGCTATCGTTTTCTAAACGTAAATGCTCCTGTTTTAAATAAAAATGCAAGTCTTTAGTAAATATTTTCGAAATTTGATTCATTCTATTTTGCTCATAAATCAATCTTAATTTATAAGAATTTTTCAAAATTAAACTCTTTTTTAATAAATAATTATTCTTTTTAGACATTAAATTTCGCGAAGCGTTTGAAAGCTTATTTTCAAAACTTTGTAAATGAATTTTTTGAGTTGTAAAAGTTTGATTCATAAATTCTTTTACATCATTTTCAGCTTGTGATAATGTATTTTTTTTAAGAAAAATAAAATTTTTTATCAATGGTTGTAAAATGTTCGTAAATGATTGTAAATTAGACTTTTGAATTGAAAAAACATTTTCTAAATTGGAATTTATTTTTACGAAAATATTTTGCATTTTGGTATCAAAAACTGACACTCGTTCTATTAAAAATTCTGCAACTGCTGTGGGAGTTTTCAATTTTTTATACGCCACCAAATCGGCAATGGATTCGTCGCGGTCGTGTCCGATTCCGGTAAGTACAGGTATAGGATATTGAGCTATGTTTGAGGCAATTAGATAGCTATCGAATACACTAAGTTCCTCTTTAGAACCACCTCCGCGAATGAGAACCACCGCATCGAAAAACGGAGAGTGTTCAAAAATAGAATCGAATGCAGAAATAATTGATACTTCGGCATTTACACCTTGCAAAGTGGCTTGGAAAAGTTTTGTATAGAAAACATAACCAAAGGAATTGTTTTTTAGCTGATTGATAAAATCTCCGTAACCGGCAGCCGTTTCAGAAGAAATAATTGCAACTCGCTGTGGTACAATGGATAAGCTCAATTCTTTGTTCATATCAAAAATGCCATCTTCTTGCAATTGCTCAATGATTTCTTGCCTTTTTCTTTCTTGGTCGCCTAAGGTGTAAGTAGGGTCTATATCGTTGATATTTAATGAAAAACCATAAATTTCGTGGTATTCAACAGCAGCTAAAACCAGTATTTTCATTCCGGCTTTTAGTTTTTCACCTACCATAAGCTCAAAATAACTCCTCAACGGTTTGTAAATAAACGACCAAATAGTCGCCCGAACTTTGGCAATCGTTTTGCCATTTGCATCATTTTCAATGAGTTCCAAGTAGCAATGACCAGCTTTATTGTCAGAAATTTGACTCACTTGCGCTACCACCCAATATTTTTCTTCAAAATTTGCAGAAAGAATTTCTCGTACAGCCTGCTGTAATTCTAATAAACTTAATTTTTCAATCATTTTTATATAAAAAAATCTTTTTTGTAAAAATAAAAGTTATTTTGTTTTTTAAAGTATAAAAATAAATAAAATTAGTAGTTTTGCAACTTCAAAACTCAAATAAAAAAATAAAATGCCCAATGTTCATCCATTTCATCAAGCACTTTTGCGCCAAGCCATTGTAAAAGAATATCTTGGCAATTTTGATATTTTGCTAAAAGGAAGCGAAATAAAAAATTTAGCACAAAATGAATTGAATGTTTCGCACAATACATTGCGAAAACTTTTTTTAAATACCGATAACAATTCCAATTTTCAGGAATATACACTGAATAAAATAATCTGGTATTTATCCAAAGCCGAAAATGATTTCAAATTTAGCGAATTTAAAACTCAAAAATATTGGTTTCATTTTAAAAAATATTTTCCAATCAACGAAATTTTTCAAAACATTAACGAAAATCATTTCAATACTTTATCAAAAGAAATTCAAGGGCAAATTTTAGATTTTTCACAAAAAACATTGATAAATAAAAATTTGAAAAAAATTGATTTTTCAAATTATAATTCTGATAAAGAAGTAGTTACATTAAAAAATACTCCAAACAACGAAAAAATGCCTCTCGAAGGAATTTACGCTGTTTACAGAACCGACAACAAAAATAGATACATTGAAAAGCGTTATGCACGAATTTTTCAATTGAATGGAAAACTTGAATTTGAGCTAAATACGGCAATGTTTAGCTACAAATCCATCATTTTTGAATATAATTATCCGGCAATTTATATGGTCTTCGACAATGGCTTGTCAAAAATTACATTCAATTTGCATTGTGGAAACATGCGTGTTTCGGAGATTTTAATGGGAACATTTTCACATTTCTCGGTTTCTTCGGGCAAAGCCGATGCTGGAGTTGTAATTTTTGTTAAACAAAAACTTGAGAATCAATCATTTGAAGAGTTAAAAGGCAAATCGGTCATGCTTCATCAAGAACTCTACGATAAAGAAGAGCAAATTATTCAAAAATATTTTAAAGCTCTAAAAACCCCAAGTTTTGCAAGCGAACCGGCAATAAATTTGCACGAATTGGAGCAAATAACTCACGAATTGAACCAAACCCCCAACTCAAAACAAAATGAGATTATAAACACTTATTATTCAGGAACTTACTTTCTTTATGGTAAAAATAAAAACGATGATAACAAGCTCATCAAATCACCTTGCAGAATTTGGATTGACCAAAACAATGAAGCCGTTTTTGAAATAAACGGACGAACATATAGTTTTAAAAGCAAATCGTTGAGTTTGATAAATAACTTTTTATACATCGAAATAGATAATAAACTCTTCAATGACAAGGGGTTCTATACTTTTAGCCTCTCTCCTACTCAAAGTCCGAAATTTATAACGGGCATTGCAAATTTTATCAATGCCGAAAACAAACCTATGTCGCGCAGAATAGTACTTTATAAATATTCCGAAGTGATTTCCGATTTTGACCAACTCAATAGTTCGAGTATTCATTTTTTAGAAAACAATGATGAATTGTCAAAATATGATAAAATAATAATAGAACATTTTAAAAAACAAGAAAATAATATAATAATAGATGAAAGAGTGGATTATTAGTAAAAGCATTTTTTTTGTCTTATTTTTATAACAAAAAATAATTTTTTCACAAAAATAATAAAAAAATGTCAGTATATTCAGAAGTAAAAACGATAACAACCCACGTTTTAAAAGCCATGAAATTGAGTGGCGAAAAAATATCGATGCTCACGGCTTACGATTATTCGATGGCAAAAATAGTAGATTCGGCAAAAATAGATGTCATTTTGGTAGGCGATTCGGCGTCGAACGTAATGGCGGGCTACAAAACCACTTTGCCCATAACTTTAAACGAAATGATTTACCATGCAGCCTCCGTTGTAAGAGCCGTAAATAGGGCATTGGTAGTGGTCGATTTGCCATTTGGTTCTTATCAGGGCAATTCAAAAGAAGCTTTGTCGTCGGCTATTCGCATAATGAAGGAAACGGGCGCAAACGCAATAAAAATGGAAGGTGGAATAGAAATAGTAGAATCGGTAACTCGAATTTTATCGGCTGGCATTCCGGTTATGGGGCATTTGGGTTTAACTCCGCAATCCATTCACAAATTTGGCACTTACAGCGTGCGTGCAAAAGAATTGGAAGAAGCGGAAAAGCTTCATTCAGACGCACTTGCCCTACAAAGTGCGGGTTGTTTCGGGTTGGTTTTGGAAAAAGTACCGGCAAATTTGGCAGGTGAAGTAACTCGAAAACTAAAAATTCCGGTTATAGGCATTGGCGCAGGTTCGCAAGTTGATGGTCAAGTGCTTGTTTTACATGATTTATTGGGCATCACGCACGAATTTTCGCCGCGTTTCTTGCGCCGTTATCACAATTTATATACTGAAATAAAAGGTGCTGTGGAAAATTACATTCAAGATGTTAAAAATCTGGATTTTCCAAACGAAAAAGAGCAATATTAAAAAATAAATTGATGTAAATTTTTTCATAAAAAAATCAAAAAAAATACGATTTATACGTTTTTTTCCGTTTAATAAACTAAAAATATATTCATTTTTAAATTAAGAAAATATTTTGGAAAATATTTTTTCAAAGATAAAAAAAACATTTTTTTTACATAAAAAATTATATTTCAATTAATTAACAATATTAAAAACGAATAATGAACAGAAACTGTAATAAACTATTTCTCAAATTAATTTTTCCATAATATATTTTTATTTTTTATAATTTTAAATATTTATTTATAATTTTCTATAAATTTTTCATACATGAAAAAAACTATATTTTTATTAATGACTTCAGTTTTTACATTCCAAATTTTGCATTCGCAAACAATAAAATTAATGACTTATAACATTCGTTTGGACAACCGAAACGATGCCGAAAACAGTTGGAACAACCGCAGGAATTTTTTAATTAATCAAATCAAATTTCACGAACCCGATGTTTTTGGAGTTCAGGAAGCTTTGCACAATCAAATGGAGTATTTAAAAGAACAATTAACTGATTTTGAATACATTGGCGTAGCCCGCGACAATGGAGAAAGCGAAGGAGAATATTCAGCTATTTTTTATAATAGCAAAAAATATGTTTTACTCAATCACTCAACGTTTTGGCTTTCGCAAACGCCCGAAAAACCAAGCATAGGTTGGGACGCCGTTTACAAACGAATTTGTACTTACGGATATTTTCAGCAAAAAGAAAGTGGTAAAAAAATATGGATTTTTAACACTCATTTCGACCATATTGGCGAAAAAGCCCGAAAAAATAGTGCCGAATTAATTTTAACTCGAATAAATGAATTGGTTAAATCTGACGAAGCTGCAATTTTAATGGGCGATTTGAATATGGAAGCAACAAATGAAGGCATAACTCTGATAAACAATCAGTTAAAAGACAGTTACATTATCAGTGAAATCCGTTTTGGAGAAGATGGCACTTTCAACGATTTTAAATACAACAAAAAAGCCAATCAACGCATTGATTATATTTTTGTTAGCGAAAATTTAGAAGTAAAAAAATATGCCATTTTAAATAATTCGTATCAATTAAAGTTTCCTTCTGACCATTTTCCTGTTTTTACGGAAGTTAAATTCAAATAATTTTTTAAGAAATTCAAATAATTATTTATTCTATTTTTTAAAATTTCTATTAATTAAATAGAATACAAAAAACTTTAAAAAAGCTGATTTTTTTAGAAAAAGTTAATTTTTTAAAAAAAAAACCGCTTTTGTTAAAAAAGCGGTTTTTTTATTTTCATCTTTTTTCCTTTTATTTTTTATAAAAATCTTGAATTTCGGAAACAGTACTGAAATTTGTTTTTCCGTATTTTATACTTGCCTTGTCCAAATCATCTTTCAGATGCTTTCCTATGTTTTTCAAAACTAATAAATCGATGCCTTGCAAACTTTCAACTAATTCATTATGAGTATGTTCGCCATGTTCTTCGTTTTCATCGTGGTCGTGATGTTCGTGTAAATTGGTTATAAACTGAGTTGAAATCATTTGCCCGTCAATGATTTCTACGATTACAAATTCTTTTGCTCTGCCGGTTCTTTCAGCTAAAGTAATTCGGTCGTTTGTGGGAATTGCTATTTTCATATATCTAATTATTTAACTTTTTTAATAAAAAAACAAAATTAAAATTATTTTCATTAAAAAAAAAATGAAATTGCTCACACAAGCTCATGCGCCAATGCACATATAGGCGGGTGTATGTACACAAACACGAATTAATTGACTGATAATCAATAATTTTACAAATAAAAACGTACATAAAAAAAACTTCCCGAAAAAGAAAAATCTTTCGGGAAGTTTTAAAAAACAAGAGAAATTATAAAATTTTATTTTTCAAAAAAAGATTAAATTTTTGTTATGAAAACTTTTTTAACAAAATTTTCTTTTTCTGAAAGAATTTTAACTATGTAATTTCCAGTTGGTTGGTCTAATGTAAATTGATTTACACCTTGAGATTCTATTTCGGTTTCTAAAATTTTTGTTCCCAAAACAGAATACACTTGAATTTTGGTGTTTTTACTCCATTGTTTTACATCAACAAAGATTTGATTTTGGTTTGAAAATACCTCAAAATTTTCTGAATTTTCTACATTGTCAATTCCAACTGTGGTGTTGAATAAAAGTTGAAAACGATTGGTCGATTCGGAGGCATCCCAAGCAAAATTGTATGTTTTTACAGTTCGTAAATCCATTGTTTGATTGTTTTTCAAATCTTTTAAATAAATTACTTTGTCGGTATATGTAAATTCGTTTACCGAAAGGGTGTAATTGCCCGAAGTAGAAGATTTGAAATTTAAAGGAATAACTTTATCAGCCTGATAATCAACAGGAAATGGGCTAACGTTGATGGCTAAATTTTCGTTATTTGCGCCCAAAGTATAAAGTTGAGGAACAGCCTCGTTGAAAGCAAACATTTTGAAAACGTCTAAACTTTCGTCGTAAGCCAATGTAGCAGAGGCATCGAAACGCAAAATAATTTCATCGGAAAAAGCATTGTTAGCAACCGATAATTTTAATCCTTCAACGGTATTTTTGTAAGGAGTTTTTGTAACTAAACCGTTGATGTTGTGAATTAAATTTTCGGGTATAAAATTCAAATTTGGATTAATGGCATTTAAAGTAGTTTTTACAACAAATCCTTCCGATTGGTCAATGTATTGGTCTGCGCCGTTTAGAGCGTAACCTCCTTTTTGATAAATTCCAAAATTTTGATTGGCTTCGTTGTAAGAGTAAAATGCAGTTTCTACTTTATCTAAAGAAACAGATTCCCAGTCAATTGCAGCCGTGTAAGGATTTCCAACCAAGTTAAATCCGCGTTTGCTTTCGCTAAGGGCTAAGCTGTTTCTAATGTTAAGGCTTTGGTTGCCCATATTTACAATACCTAAATATTTAATGGTATCTGCTTGATTGAATTTAACTTTGAAACCATTCATGGGTTGTAAAGCATCTATAAAGCCAAAGTCTCTCCATTCGCCAAACATTTCATTCCAAGTTTGCAATTCTGCGCCATTGAAAAGATTAGCAAAAGTACCTGATAATGGAGGTGTTACAAGTTTAATAACACTGGGTTCAAAGAATTGTTTTAAAACAATATTTCCAGTAATAACGCCTGCTAAGTCAATAATTGAGCTTGTTTCTTCGGTTTCCAGAATCGATTTTAAAGTTAATAATGGTACATTTATTTCGGCACCTTCATTAAAAGTAACAACCATACATTCGCCAACGTTTAAAAAGGCTTGATTTTCAAAACCTGCCATTTCAACAAATTCAATTAAACCGTTTCCAAAAACAATCATATCGGGAGTTGTTTTGGCAGAATATTTTTTTTCTACATCTTGCTCAATAACCACTTGTCCGGTATTAATTTTTCCTTTACCTGAAGTTTTTTTATCGTTTCCAACTTCTAAAAGTCCACCAGCAACTTTAATAATTGGAGCATCAAGTGTACCGGAAATAATGTTGGGTTCAATGGTTAATTCACCTCCTTCTCCAATAATAATGCTGGGTTCGTTGTTTGCTAAAGTTGCACCTTTTTCAACATCTTGCTCAATAACTACCGTTCCACCCGAAATAATTAATGCGGCATTTGTTGATTTGGTTTTCTTTTCAACATCTTGTTCAATAACAACCGTTCCTCCGCTGCCTATTGTAATTGCAGGATTGGCTTTTGTACCTTTTTCAACGTCTTGTTCAATGACTACCGTTCCGCCTGAACCAATGTATAAGTTTGCTCCGGAATTGGCTTTTGGCTGATTTGCTTTCACATATCCATAAGCCATCTGAACTTCACCACCGTTTCCGATAAAAAAATTGGCTGGATTGGAAACCGTAGGATTGGTTTCTTGCACAATAATTTGGCTTGAGCCTTGCATATAAAGCATAGCCGGATTGGATTTGCTTCCTTTTTCAACGTCTTGTTCTATAACTACTTGACCTCCAGAACCAACTTGAAGTCCAGCGTTTGTAGAGAGCATTGATTTTTCAACGTCTTGTTCTATAACTACTTGTCCGCCTGAGCCTATATTTAGAACTGCGGTTCCGGTTTTAAAAGATTTTTCAACATCTTGTTCTATAACAACTTGTCCGCCAGTGAGAGAACCCAAAGATTTATTTTCAGGACTTTCTTTTACATATACGTAAGCACCCGACCCAATGCGTAAGCTGCCCACAAAGGCATAAATACCAAATATTTTAACATAACAATTTTCTACAATAACCGAGTCGTTGTATGAAGGCACAACTGCCGGAGTCCAATGTTCAGGATTGTCCCAAATAACAGTATCTACGGCGTTTCTGATAACATTAGCCGAAAGTACATTTACATAATCGTAATATGTACATTGATTATTTGTAACAACCCATTCAAAATTTGTCATTCCTGCGCCAATTCCTGAAACCGAAGTTTTGGGGTCGAGCAAGTTTTCGATAATGACACCGGAAGTATAAGTAGTCCAAACGCCGGTAAAACCTTCGGGTGCTGGAGTTGCATTTAAGTTTAAGCTGGCATTAGGTATGGGGTATGTGTCCCAATAAATAATGGTATCATTTCCGGCATCAACGATGGGTTTATAACTTGTAATAATAACGGTATCAGAAGAAAAACAAATACCATTTTGAATTTTATAAACGAATTTATTTTCGCCTAAAGCTAAATTTGTAACAAGGGCAGAAGTTCCGCCGTTGCTTTCAATAACGGCACTTCCTTCCGAAATCCACATTCCGTAGCCTCCTATCATAGTCATATTTCCCAAAAGGTAAGTAAAATCGTAACATTCATCTTTGTCTAATCCGGCATCGGCTTGAGTTACGGAGTTATTTATGAGTGTTACTTCGCCTATACCTTCGTTGCTTACCCAAGTAAAATAATTTTCGCCCGGCATCAGGTTTTGTACTACGGTTACTTGGCTACTTGCGTTGAGAATAGTGGCTTGTCCGTGGCTTATCCAATAACCATCGAGGCTTGTAAATGCTTTTAAAGTATCAATATCAGAGCAAACTTCTTTGATTCCATTGGTTGGAATGGGTTGAAATTGAACTCGAATGGGCATTGTTTCGAGAACCAAAAGTGGTATATCGCCGTTTGAAATTTGGCAGGTATAGTTGGCATTTTCTACTATTGAAATGGGATTAATTGTCAAAATTTTGCTTTGTACTCCCGAAAATGGAACCGATTCTTCTATGGGCATTCCGTCTTTGTACCATTGATACACATTTCTGGCTTGATTGAAAACCGATTTTGACAAAACATCTAAATTTAAAACAACTTGACTTCCGTTTTCTACAAAAATGGTATCTTGAGTAATAGCGATTGGGTTTTGTGGTGTATAAGTAATAATTTCACATTCCGGTCCTTCAATATCATCAAAATCTTCTAAATCGAAATTATTGTATGAAATATCGAAATTATAGTAGAAATCATTGCTCATATCGGGAAATTCTGAAAACATATTGTGAGAATAAAAAGCGTATTGCAAATTTTCAATGTCGGAAACCGATTGAGGAATTTTTCCCGAAAGGGAATTGTATGAAACATCAAGGTATCTTAAATCGATTAAATTGCCCAAATCTGTGGGTAATACTCCATTCAATCCATTTTCAAACAAATAAAGATGTGTAACGGTGTATCTTTCACTAATGACTACTCCATACCAATCAACAATTGGAGCTACTTTCCAACCCGAATTGTTGTTCCAGTTATTGCCATTGGTGGAATTATACAAGGAAACTAAAGCCAATGAATCTTGCGCACTTACTTTATTGTTGTAAGTAATAATTACGGTATCTTTAGTAACGCAACCTTCTGGACTTGTAACTGTTAAATAAAAATAATTTTTACCTAATTCTAAGTTTTCAACTTTAGTATTCATGTTAAATTGCTCTAAAATAAGAGCATTTCCATTTGTACTCCAAACACCTTCATTGCCACATTTGGGGTCGCCTTTGCAACCTTCGTTTGAAATATAGCCTTCTAAATAAATTGAATCTTTACCAACAAATTTATTTTCGCCGGCTTCAGCATAAGGCAAATCGATAACAGTAATGACTACCGGACTACTTGACGAAGTACTACAAGCGTTGTGCAAAGTCCAATACAAATAGTTTTCGCCTATTTGTAAATTATAAACTTGTGTATTGTAGAGATTTGGGGTTTCAAATTCAGGTTTTTCATACATGGCAGTTCCGGAATACCATTCGCCGTAAGTATGGTCGTAAGGAGCAGGGTCAGTAGCATTTAATGTAACCCAATTGTGGTCTGCGCAAACGGTTTGGTCAGTTCCAGACATAATGTTTTCAGCAGATAAATCCACCAATCGAGTAATAATGATTTCATCGCTTTCGCCATTAAAGTTCCATTTAAAAGCATTATCGCCCAGATTTAATCCTACAATTTCGGTTGAGTTTGTAGAAGGCGATAAAATGGTAGCTGACGAAGTTGTAGTCCAAGCACCCTCGTAAGGAAAAGGGTCGTTTCCGCTCAAAAAATGACTTTCGTAACAAACGGTGTCATTTTGTCCGGCATCGGGAGATAAATAACTCACCACTATGCTATCGGTTTGCAATGTGAGCGCAGGATAAAGCGAATTGGTAATTTCACATGAGTAATAACCTAAATCCGAAGCAGTTAAAATTTCCATCTGGTAATACCAATTGACTTCACCATCTAAAATAACTCCGTTTTTGTACCATTGATATTGATTATTGGCATTAGAAATTGAGCTGTGATAGTCCAAAATATTCATACTTAAATAATAGCCCGGTGCTGCTTGAGCTTTGTTGCTACTCAAATGTATTTTATTTTGCGGAGCGTAAGTAAAAAAATCGGCTTGAATATTGGCATTTGCCAAAGCATAGAAAGTCAATTGATTGTACGAAACATCAAAATAGGTAAAATGATTCATTTCCATATTCGGAATAGTATGAATCTCATTTCCTTGATAATAAACATATTTTGTATTTTCCGAAAACATGGGCATTGTACCTACAAAATTATTGTTGGACATATTCACATATTCCAGATTAGTTAAAGTCATTAAAAAATAAGAATCGCCTGTAAGTTCATTAAAACGAAGGTCTAAGTATTTCAAATTTTGTAGATTTACAAAATTATAATGTATAACTCCATAAAGATTATTATTAGACAAATCCAAAGTATCGAGAGAATAAAACAGACCTAAATTTTCGGGTATTTTACCAATTAAGTTGTTGTTTGACAATCGAAGCCCTTGTACATTGTTACCCGATTCGTTGAGTTCAACACCAAACCAAGTTTTTACGGCACCGGTTTTCCAATTGGTGTTGTTAAACCAAGCCTCGCCGCCCAATTGGTCGTAAACTTCAACCAGATAAAGCGAATCCCAATAATCAACTTGTGCTTTCAAAGGTTGCAAGTTGGTCAGAAGCATAAGAACCAAACTTACAAAAAGTAGAAAAAGTTTTTTCATAATTTCAAAATTTTTAAATTAGT
>DYNA01000122.1 GCA_020721325.1 Paludibacter propionicigenes | reverse complement strand
TTCGACCAAAAACAAAGTAAGATGTAAATGTTATTTATTTACGATTACTAAGCATCTTTTGTTTCTTGAAGCCATTTTTCTTCTTGTTTGGTATCTACCAGATTTTCAATAACTTGATATTTTCGCTCCACAGCGCGTTTATTGGCGTCCCAATCGGCAAGACTCTGATTTTTGTTTTTATTAATAATGGCATCGGCTATAATGCGATACGCTTCAGCACCTATTGCACTGTTTTCAGAGATATAAATTGCATCTTTCGAGCGTTTACTCTCGTTTGCATTTAAAGATGTAAGTCTTGAAAAATTGTAAATTTGAAAAATAGACGTAATTAATAGCAATGCAATGATTATCAAAAAAGATAGAAAAACCTTCTGTGATATTTTTAGATTTTTGAAATTCATAGTTTAGTGAATTAATGTTAAATAAAAAATTTTCACGCAAGTTACAAACTTCTATTTATAAAAACAAACCTTATGCAAATTTATTTTTATTGATTTTTTTTATCAAAATCCTGTTCAATTCACTTTTATTTTTCTTACTTAAATTTAGAATTTAATTTATTGAAAGATAAATACTTATTAAAATATTTTAGGATAAAAAAACGACACATAAATTCAGTTTTTTTTAAAATTAAAATGTAGATAAAACAGATTTTCAAACAGATAGTAAAAAAAATCCGTTTTTTTTATACTCTTAATTTTTTTTTAGAAAAAAAGGAAAATAAAAATTTTTATAAAAAAAAAGCCGTTGTAGAGATGTCTTTTTTGTAAATCACTTATTTTCAATTGTAAAAAAAACTTATGTAGAGATGATTTTTATTTTTTGTAAAGAAAAAAAAAGGAAAAAAAGAAATTTGTAGAGATTTTATAGAGTCAAAAAATTTTAAACTACAGGTAATTGCATTTAGATTTGCATCAAATTTTGGTTTCAAACCGAACTTTTGTTTGGTAACGACTTTTTTTTAATAATATAAAAATACAAACGATGTTTAAAATCAAATTTAAAAATTTAATTTTAGTTTTTGTTTTGGTGCTTTGGGGCAGCAGTCTTTTGGCGCAAACCGAACAAGATACAACTGTACGTATGAATCAATATGGAAAAATTGTTTCACGTACCCATCTCGATGGCGAGGCTCGCAACGGAATTATGGTATTTGAATCGAAAGACCAAAAAATGCGTTATTGGTTCGATTCGCGTGTTTATTTCGATGGCATGATTGGTTTAGGTGAACCGCTCAATGAGATTGGAAACGGCGTGGACATTCGCCGCGCGCGTTTTGCAATGAAAGCAAACGTCAATGAAAATTGGTACGGCGAAATTGATGTGGACTTTGCCGGCGGAATGATGGAGCTTAAAGATATGGTTATCAAATACGAACCCGCAAATTGGGGCGTTAAAATGGGACATTTCAAAGAAGGTTTTTCTATGGAAACCACTACTACATCGCGTTTTATCACTTTTATAGAGCGTTCGTTGGTTAGCAAAATGGCACCTTCGCGTCATTTGGGCGTTCAAGGGTTTTATTACAACAAATTGCTTTTGGCTCAGGGCGGTATCCATTTCAGAACCATTGGCGAAATGGACGAAAACGTTTGGGCGCAAGATGCCAACAAAAATTTTGGCACCGACGACGGTTATTCTTTCACCGGTCGCCTTGCCATTAGACCTTTCAACGAAATGGGCAAAATGCTTCACATTGGCGTAGCCGCTTCGTATCGCACGCCTAAAACAAGTGCCGAAATTGAAAATTCTTATCGGTTCTCTACTCGTTCATTGACTTCTATCAACCGCAAAAAATACATCGATACCGATGATATTTTAAATGTGGACAATAATATTTTGCTTAACACCGAATTAGCCGCTTCGTGGAAAAACATCATGTTGCATGGCGAAATGATTTTAAACAAAATAAACAGAACCGAAGAAAACGGCGGAAGTGCTAACATTAGCGGTGGTTTTGTACAAGCCGGAATTTTACTTTTCGGTGGTCAGTATGTTTATAACAGCACCGAAGGCGAATTTACTCAAATCGACAGAGGCAGAAACAACAAAGACCTCGAATTGGCTTTCCGTTTCGACTATATGAACGCTAATGACTTTGATGCCAAAATTTATGGTGGTGCTGCAAACGGTTATACTGTGGCTTTGAATTATTATTTGAGCAGCAACGTTAAATTAATGCTCAACTATTCGTATTTAGACCACGACCGCTATGCCAACGGAAGAGGAAAACTTTACATTTACAAAGACGAACAAGGAAATTTATACAAAGACCCGTTTGAATACGAAATTCCAACCGGAGACGGCGGCGATGATTTCAGCATCATTTCTGCTCGTATAGAAATAGACTTTTAATAATGTTTAATGTTTAACGATTAATTCATAATTCATAATTCATAATTCATAATTCATAATTTATAATTTTTTTTAAATAAATTGAAATGAAAAAATACATCATCATATTATTAGCATTTCCGCTGCTTTTTGCACAATGTGTAAAAGACGAATTGCTTATTTTGGAAGAAGAACAAACTTCCGATTTAGAACTTTACATCAATGAAATTTTATCAACCGGCGACCCCGATTGGGTAGAATTTTACAATGCCACGAATGCCGAAATCGATTTGAGTGGTTTCAAAGTAAGTGATAACGAAACCCCAAAATATACTTTCCCCGATGGCACTAAAATAGCATCGAAAGGATATTTAAAATTGGAATGTTCCACAGCATTAACCGCTTTTGCTCTTTCTTCGGGTGGTGAAGATGTAAATCTCTGGGACAAAGACGGTAATTTGGTTGACCACATAGAATTTGATGCACTCGATGCCGGCGTTTCTTACGGAAGAAGCACCGATGGCGGCGAAGCTTGGGCAAATATGTCGCCTACACCTGCTGCTGCTAACAGCTTGGTAAACAATCCGCCCGTTATTACAGCCGTAGCCATAGCCGGATTAAATGACAATGAATCATTTACTTATAAAATTTTAGCTACCGATGCCGATGGAATAAACAATGTAAAATTGTTCTTTCAAATAGGCAGCGATGTCATTTTTGTAGAAATGGCTCCGCTGGGTGGTGGTGAATTTTCATATAAAATTCCGGCACTCGAAGCCGGAGCATCTGTGGCTTATTACATTGTAGCAACCGATAATTCGGGTAAAAAATCCTATTTTCCCGAAACAGCTCCCGAAACCAAAAATACATTCACCGTTCAAAACGGATTACCTGTTTTTAATTCCGTTGAACTTTCCAATGAAAACCCTTCCAATGCCGAAGCCATTGATTTTACGGTAGAAGCCTACGACAAAACGGGCGTGAAAGAAGTACGTTTGTATTACGCTTTAAACGATGAAACCGCAAAAACAACCGTTATAATGACTCTTTCCGATGGTAAATGGATTGGAACCATTCCCGGACAAGCCGACGAAACCGTTATTCATTACTATTTGCGTGCCGAAGACCAAGCCGGTTTAAAAATGTATTATCCCGAAGAAACCGAAGGCGGTAGCTTCGACCACGATGTAATTTCTACTTGGCTAACCGTAAATGTTGCTCCATTAGAACTTGTAAACGGATTGGTTATAAACGAAATAGACTCTGACGGAACGCCCGATTTTATTGAACTTTACAACGGAACTACTGCTGCAATAGACATTAGCGGATACAGAGTTTACGATGCCGGAATTTTAAGTTCGGGCGATTATACCAATGCTTTTGTTGTACCCAACGGAACGACCATTGCAGCAGGCGCGTATTATGTAATTGAACCCGCTTTTGGTTTAAGCAAAACTTCAGACGACGTATATTTGGAAAATGCTTCAAATGTAAAAATTGATGAACTTTTGGGCGCAAACTGGCCTGCCGCTTTTACCGATGCTTACGTTATAGCTCGTAAAAAAGATGCAGCCAAAGTTTGGGAACGCAGAATAGCCGAAACCAAAGGAACTACAAACAATCTAAAAAAATAATTAGATAACGGAGCTGTTTAAAAAAAAACAACTTTTCCAAAGTTTTTTTACTTTGGAAAAGTTTAAAAATCAAATAATTACAAAAATTTGTCATCGACTCAATTCGTTAATTAAAAAGCTTATAAATAATTAAATAATACGGCATTTTTCAAACAATTAATTCGACAACAACAATTTTATTGATTTAAACTTTTTTTAAAACAGCTCCAAATTTTATAAAATGAAAAAATGGCTTTTTGTCCAAGTTCTTATTTTTCTTGCACTTTCGTGCAAAAAAGATTCTTTAGAAGTAGAAAACATTCTCACTTTAGATAAAACCTACGATTTGGAAATACCCGAAATGTCGGGCTTGGCTTTACATTCGGGCATTTTATACACAGTGAGCGACAATACCAACAAAATTTACAGTCTTACAGTTTTAGGAAAAAAATTAAGTGCTTTTTCCTTTGTAGGACAAGATTTAGAAGGTATAGCCATCAATCAAAACAAAGACATTTATATAGTAGAAGAGAGAAAAAGAGAAATATTGCATTTGAACTCGTTGGGCGTGCTTTTGCGCACCATACAAGTAAATGTTGAACAATTTGACGAAAACAGTGGATTAGAAGGTATTTGCATCAATTCCCAAAACAACCACATTTTTGTTGTAAACGAATCATCGCCCACCTTATTGATAGAATTAGATGAAAACGGAAATCAATTAAAAGCGATTAAATTAAATTTTTCAAAAGACCTCTCTGATATATGTATAGATGTTGAAAATCAAGAACTTTGGATTTTAAGCGACGAATCAAAGTCCATAAACGTTTGCGATTTATCAGGCAATTTAAAAAAACAATATTTTACAACTATCAACAAAATGGAAGGTTTAGCCATCGATTTCAATACGCAAAGCCTGTATATAGTGAGCGATTCTTACAATAAACTATACAAATTTGTTCTAAAATAAATTTTCAAAAAAGATTTTTAAAAACAAATACAAAATTTTAAGTGGAATTATTTTAATTTTTTTAAAATTATTATTTGATTACTCACTATCTTTGTACTTATATTTTTTTGTAAAAAAATAAGATGAATCAAATTATAAACAAATGATAATAAATTCAAATAATGTGTAGAAACAAATTACTTTTCGAATATCGCTCGTTTGGTCAAGATTTTGGCGAAGCCGAAGAAGAATTAAATCAACTGGCTAACAAAAATTCCACAGAATCAGAGAGTTATGATTATTATATCCTCTCCGAAGCCAATACAAAATACAATGTTTTGATAAGGAAAGAAAAATTAATCATTAAAGAATTGGTTTCTGCCGGAAAAAAATTAGAAAAATGGAACGTAAACTGGGCAGAAGATTTTCCAATTTCAAAAGATTTTATTGAAAATATCTTTTTCCCAACTTGTGGAATTGAAGCTCCGCAAATTGAAAAAGAACAATACGATATTATTGATTTCATTGCCCAAATCATTAATATTGACCCCGATTTAAAACTTGTTGAAGTTTATAAAAAGAAAAAAGAATTTATTTTTAATAATTGCAATTGCGAAATAGCCGATAATTTAATCAATGGTGCATACATAAAAACATTTAATATCGAATCGGAAGTTATTGAAGATGTGTATTCTACATTAACTATTTTGGGAATAAACGAAGCTTTTGTAAATACAAATTATCCGGCAGTTATAAAACAAATTATAGGGTTAGAACCTTTAAAAGAATATCACATAGGCAATAAATAAATATCATCAGTTTATTTTTTGTTTTAAAATAATTTTTTTTCAAAATAAAAAACGGACAAAACATTCATATAAAAATTTGAATGAAATAAGAATAATTCACAAATTAATTTATATTTTTTTATAAAAAAATGGCAAAAGAAGAATTAAAAATCGGCGAGATTTCAAAACCTCGTTTTGAATACAGAACTTTTGGTCAAGACTTTGAAGACCAAGCTTATTTAATGTCGCGACTTTCAGTGCCTGTTCCCCAAAAAGTTTGGGAACGCCACTCCGACGAAATTTACATTGTGTCGCGCACAAACGATGTAAACAACACCAAAATCAGAGACGGAAAAATGGACATCAAAACATTTGTTCAAAAAGTGGACGGTTTGGAACAATGGAATCCGCTCATGAAAGGCGAATTTCCTATCAAACGCCAAGTGCTTGAAAACGATGTATTTCCGGCTTTCAAAGTCGAAGGACTTCCAACACTCGACAAAGACGAATACACTTACGACGAATTTATTGCTATGATAAAAGCTCACCCCGATTTGGCTGCCGTTAAAGTTCACAAAGAACGTTTCGGTTACATGGTAAACAACACCATTTGCGAAGTGGGAAACATTCTTATCAATGGAGCTGCCATTGTTACCATCAACTCCGAATCAACCGAAGTGGAAGACATCAAAAAAACCATCAAAGAATGTGGATTGGAAGGAATTGAAAACATCAACTACCTCGAAGCCATTAAGCGCGTTATCGGAATGTCTGACAAAGATTTTCCTTGTTAGTAATTAATTAATCGGAAATTACAAATTGATACGATGACTTTAAGTCATCGTATCAATAATTTCAACAATAGAACAATTCAACCATTCAACAATAGAAATCATGGCAAAAGAAATAGAAAGAAAATTTTTGGTAAAAGGCGATTTTAAACCTTTTGCCACAAAACAAACCCGCATTACACAAGGTTACATTTCGTCAATTCCCGAACGCACCGTGCGCGTAAGAGTGAAAGGCGACAAAGGTTTCATAACCATTAAAGGCATTGGAAATGCTTCAGGTGCAACACGTTACGAGTGGGAAAAAGAAATTCCGGTTTCCGAAGTAAACGACCTTTTGGCAATTTGCGAACCCGGCGTTATCGACAAAACCCGCTACCTGATTAAAGCCGGAGAACATACCTTTGAAGTGGACGAATTTTACGGTGAAAATCAAGGACTTATAGTTGCCGAGATAGAACTAAAATCGGAAGAAGATGCCTTTGAAAAACCCGAATGGCTCGGCGAAGAAGTAACCGGAGATGTAAAATATTACAACTCAATGCTTATGAAAAATCCTTATACTAAATGGTAATTTTTAAAATTATTAATTGTTAATTGTTAATTTGTGAATAAAATTAAATCCTCATTATTCAAAATAATCAATTAATAATTAATAATTTACAATTAATAATTATAAAAAATGGATATTCTGGATATGAAGAATTACCGGATAGAAAAACTTCCGGTGCGTTCACGTTCAAAAGTTGAATTATTTTTACAAAAAATTGGTTTCCCTTTGGCAATTATTGTCTTTTTACTGCTATTTTTTGTAGTCGATATAGAATTTCTTCGGCATTTTGAATACCAAAAACTTGGCAAAACAGCCAAAGAAGCTTTCGATAAAATAGGTTCGGAAAATTTCATTCGCAACAATGTAGCCATGCTCGCTATTTTTGTGGCAGCTCTGGTTTTATGGATAACCGAAGCTATACCCAATTACTTAACTTCGCTTATACTGATTATTGCTTTGGTGCTTACCGGAGTTTTAACCGAAAAAGTGGCTTATGCCCAATTCGGACACCCTGTAATGTGGCTAAATATTTTGTCGTTCATTCTGGCAAGTATGTTGGTTGCAACGGGCGTAGCAAAGCGGTTTGCATTGTGGTTTATCGTTCGTTTTGGCAAGAACGCTTCTTCTATATTCCTCAGTTTCATAGTTATAAATGTGGTTTTATCTCTTTTCATTTCGGCTACTACCGCTAAGGCTACCATTTTGCTGCCTATTTTTATGGTAGTGGCAGCCGTTTATGGTGCTACCGGAGGCAAAAACAAAAACAATTTCGGACGAAACCTTGTTTTGCAAAACCTCTTGCAAATCAACATTTCAGCCGGAGCATTCGTAACCGGTTCGGGAGCTAATCTTTTAGCGGCTTCGCTCATTGCCGGAGCTGTCGGCTCGCAGGTTTTCTTCTACGATTGGATGGAAGCGGCTGCACCACTTGCACTTGTTTTAATTTTCATTGCTTGGTTTTTGGGTGCAAAAATCTTTTTCCCGCTCAAGCCCGAAGAGCGTTTGCCGCAAATTGAAGGCGGAATGGACAGATTGAAAGACGAACTTTTAAAAATGGGAAAAATTAATTTTCAGGAAATCAAAGCCATTGTAATTTTTACATCTATTCTCGCACTTTGGGTAACCGATGTCTATCATGGAATTAGCCCAACGGCGGTTGCATTTTTAGGCGCGGTAATAGCTTTAATGCCCAAAATTGGCGTGGTAGAATGGAACGAAGTCGATATTCCATGGCATCTCTTGCTGTTCTCTGCCGGAGCTTACACGCTCGGTGCAGGACTCGATGCCACTGATTTACCGGCAATTGTAGTAAACGCAAGCTTCGATGCACTGGGTTTTGCCGAAAAAACACCTTTTTGGGTTTTGTACGTTTCGCTTACTTTTGCAATGATTTTCAGTGCTTTAATTTTCCAATCCAAAACCATGCGCACCATGATTTTTGTGCCGATAGCCATTGGCGTGGCTTCGCGCTTCGGTTATCCGATTGTGAGTTTGGCTCTTCCTGTGGCATTGCTCATTGAGCATGTTTACGTGTTGCCATTCAACAGCAAACCCGCTTTGCTGCTGTATTCCACTGACCATTACAGCCTTACCGATACATTCAAACTCGGTTTCACCATGCTTTTTGTAGCTTGGTTTATGATAATTTTGATGGGCGAAACCTATTTTCATTTTCTGGGCATAACCCCAAATGGCGTTTTTTAAAAAATATTTTTTTTGAAAAAAAGTATTGAAATAAATTTTTTTTCAAAATAAAATTTTAACAACCGAAATTTTCACTTTTTTTATAAAAATACTTTAAAAATTTTTATAAAAAAGCCTTCTAATTTATTTAGGAGTTTAAATTTTTTTTCATATAATTTAAAAAAAGTAAATAAGTATTTTTTCAAAATTAGTTTATATTATTCAGAGCGAGATGTTAAATTGGCAACGGGGTCGCTTAAAGCGACCCCGTTGCTTAGCTTATTTGTTAAAATCTCGTTCAAAATGTATAAACTATTTCTTTGTGTTCTTTGTGAAAAAACGTTGTGTTTTTTGTGGTTCATACTTATTTTAAATAACCACAAAGCACACAAAGGAAAAATATTAATACAAACTAATTCAAATTAGTTACTTAAATAAATCAAAATAACTTACTGAAAATGAGAAAATTGTATAACAACATAGTAAATTTTTTAAGTTTTTCAAACGATTTAAGAAAATTGCGCCGTGCAATCAATCAAAGCATTGATGTACCGGAAGTTATACAAGAATTTCCCGATTCGCACCCCAAAGGTTTCATCAAAGAATTTAAAAAACGAAGAACCACCATAGCCGAAACGTATCTTCGCATTACAAAGAGCTTAGAATCTGCCAATTACAAGGAACGCATAGAAGCACTGAATTTGCTTTCCGAACACATCAATTATTCGCGTTCGCTTCAAATGCCTTTAAATGCTGCGCGTGTGCAATTGGCTTTGATGAAAGAAGTGGTGAAAAACCGCGAAAATAAGCGATTGCAATTGGAATACATGCGCGATTTTACCGTTTCATCTTTCGGACATTCGCGCTCCATTCGCAAGTTTTTGAAAAAACTCGACATGCTCGAAGTGCCGGAAACCGGCGAACAGCTCAAAGACCTCCGCATGGGTTGGGATTACCACGTTCACGACAACTCTTCTTACGGACGCAAAGAACCCACTCAACTGCTCATTGATGCCTTCATCAAAGGCATGTCTGAAATAACCATTGCTCACAACAATTTAAACGCCGAAGATGCTGTAAAAGAAGCACTTGAAGCCGGACGTATTTTGGGCATCAAAGTAAACATAGCCATCGAATTTAGCGCACTTACCCATGGCAAACGTTTCCATTACATGTATATTTTGCCTCATTTTTCGAGTAAAAAGAAAAAATTTAAACAATTTTTGAAACAAAAGGCAGACGATTTAAAAGAATTTTTAAACGAATTGGACGAAAATGAAAAGAAAAGAACCCTTGCCATAAAAGAATTAATCCAGCATTTTAATCAACATTTTTTACCTCAAATTAATTTGGGTTTTTCACCCGAATCGATTTATTATTTACAACCACTTTCGATTGAAAACGATGGAAACAATGATACTAAATTATTTTCGCGCCGCCAATTGGGTGAGTTTTTATATCCAAAAATGCTCAAAGTGCTGGAAAAAAGAGCTTTATACATTACGACTCTAAAAAACAGAATGGGTAATTTTCCAAATGATTTTTCGCAAGAAGAAAAGAAAAAAATTGAACAGCAATTTTTAAAAATACGCAATGAATATCGCACGCTTTCGCCCGAAAAACTTAGGATACAATATTTTTCGCACACCGAAAAAAATACGGTAGAAACGGCAGTGAGCAGTTTGGACGATATTTTCAAATTAGCCCAAAATACAGGTGCGCACATCAAATTTATTCAACCTCTCGAACACGGTTTGCATGAGGCGGTTTTGATGATTTTGGTAAATTACAAAATGCTGGCTTTTACTGAAATTTACAACCTTTACGATAGCATAGACACGCAAGAGTCTGATTTTATTGAATTTACAAAATTCATTGATTTTTTAAACAAAAGCGAAAAAGAAAATTTATTGACTTTTTGTGCCAAACATCAAATAAAAATAGATGTTCAAAAATTGGAACAAGCAGCCGATTATTTTAAAAATAAAAAAATCATTCCCACCATTGGCAGCGATGCTACGGGGCGTTCGACTTTTGTACCCGGAATGGGTTTTATTTTTCAGCGAAGAATTAAAAGAGAACAATTCAAATATTTTAAAACCCAGCATTTTAATTTACCCGATGAGGTTTCGGAATTGATTTACAAAATGGGCGATGCTCCAAAACCGCGCTTGGGCGAAAACCATCAAGGAAAAATTATCAGCTTGGGGCGAATAGATAAATACCACGACAACGAATTGGGCGACCAAGACATTGAACCCGCCATTTCGCCTGCTTATGCTTGGGAATATCTCAATCCGGCTATTCGCAATTTCATTTTTATTTTAATCGGATTTATACCGGCTTATTTTACGGTAGGCATCGAATATGCAATGCTTTGGTTTGCCATTACGGGTTCACGTAATGTGTTTGTGGATTTGATTTCGGGCAATGGTTTTAAACCCAACGAATGGAATGCCGAAAATATTAATTGGACAAACATAGCAAATTCCTTGTTTTGGACTGGTTTTTCGGTTCCAATCTTGGGTTTTGTGAAATCTCAATTTGATGTTATTTGGACAGCGGAACATACGGGAAGCATTTATGAGTTTTCAAAATTCTTTTTTATCAATACCGCCAACGGAATGTACTTAGCCTCACACAATTACATTAGAGGTTTCGATAAAGCCACCATTCGTGCCAACTTTTTTAGAAGCATTTTGGCGTGGCCCTTTTCGGCAGCTTTTTCGCCCGTAGGCAATGCGCTTGGCTTGCCAAGCATTGTGCAGGCTAAATTTTGGTCAGATTTTGTGGCTGCCATTATTGAGGGTTCGGCTAAATACAAAAATATTTTGCAACTCAAAGCCCGAATTTTAAAAAGTCTTTTGCCCGATTTGGAACACGAAGGCGATATTCGTAAATTGGCGGTACTCGATTTGGTGTATTTATTTCAAGAAAATAACCGTACAAAAATTGTTTTAAAAGAAATTTTGACTCCAAAAAAGAAGGGTTTTTTTACAAAATTTCGTTTTTACAAAAATATAGGAAAAGAAAGAAAACCGGAATATTATCAAATGCTTTTGAATTGGTTTGAAAACAAACAAAGCTATGAAAAAATGACCGATTTTATTATTCGTAATTATTTAAAGCAACAAAGTGTTTATTTATTGAATTTGATTTCAAGAAATTACATTTCTTTTCATTTGTGGTTAAAAAAAATAAAAAAATAATTTTTCGGAAATTTTTATGCTTGCTCTACAAAAATAATTGGGTAATTTTTAAATAAAAAATTCGTTTACAAAAATTAAAGTTTAAAACGGTTATAATTTCAGCTTTTTTTTATGTAAGTGCTTTTTAATTAGAACTCTGCCAAGGTTTTAATTTTGGCAAAGTTACTTTTCTGTTCCTTTTTTTCTACTTAAAATCCAAAAGTCATCGTATCAATCTGTTAATAAACAACTTGATACGATAACTTGCTAATAGTTTTTTAAAAAAAGGAATTAATTCTCACGCTTCATGGTGTAAAAAACCCAATTTGCATTAGCCGTAGTGCCTACCAATTCCCAGCGTTCGCGACCCAAGCGGTTTAAAAGATTGACCAATTCATCGTAAGAACCTCTTTCGTTTTCTTCGAGTGCATTGCCATAGTTTACTTTCAAACTTCCACTGTCCCAAAGCCATTCAACTGTCAAATATTCAAATCGTTTCATAAATAAATGTAAATTAAAAATATTCTTTTATAAAATGGTTTGTTAAATTTAAGCAAAGTTCTATTTTTTTTTTCAAAAAAAAAAATAATTACAAATTAATACCTAAGTAATTGTTAATTGTTATACTTTAAACGGTTATAATTTGAGCTTTTGTTTTTATGTAAGTGCTTTGTAA
>DYNA01000121.1 GCA_020721325.1 Paludibacter propionicigenes | reverse complement strand
ATAATTTAACATATTTATGTATATAGATTGGTGTATTGTATATACCCCAGATATTAAATTTCATCTCTTGCTGTTTAAAATAATATTATGTATTTTTTTTTGAATAAAAGTTTAAATTAATTGATTTAGTCAAAATATTTTATGCAAATATAGATTTTTTTAATCAAATTTTAATAGTTTTTGTATTTTTTCTGCTAAAATAGAATATTTTTTTTAAATCATTGAAAAAAGAAATCTTGAATTTTTGTTTTTAAAAACGTATATTTCTAAAAAAATGTTTTTTCATTCAAAAAAGTTACAAAAATTTAGTAATTGAAATTAAAAATATGTTTTATTTAATTTTTTTTTATAAAATTTTGACATCGATTGATTTGTGTTTTTGTAAGAAGATAAATCTTGCCTTAAAATATTTTTAATTTTAAAAGTTTTAATTCACCCAAATTTTGGCAATGTTTTTAAAAAAAAATAAGGTAAAAATATTAGAAGTAAACACTTAAAAATTAAATTGCAATTGCACCCAATCTTCTTTATTTCCATTCTCAAGTTTTGAAATAGACAAACCCAAAAGACGAATTTTTTTATTTTTCAAATCCAATAAATTTAGCATTTCATAAGCATTTTCAAGAATTTCTTGTTCAGAAGTTATCAGGTGAAATAGAGTTTTGCTGCGCGTTATCACTTTAAAATCTGAAAATTTTACTTTCAGAGTAAGAGTAAAACCGTAGGTTTTAGCTTTTAAAACTCTGCTAAACAGTTCATTAGCTATTTCAGCGAGTTCCTTATGCAAATCTTTTAAAAGATAAATATCTTCAGCAAAAGTAGCTTCAGCTCCAATCGATTTTCGAGTACGGTCTGGTACAACTTCGCGCTGGTCGATGCCCCGAACCAATTGATAAAGCAACGAGCCGATTTTGCCAAAAAGCCGAGTTAATTCGCTCATTGGTAAGGCTTTCAAGTCTTTTCCCCGATGTATTCCCAATTTGTGCATTTTTTCGGCAGTAACTTTTCCTATACCAAAAAACTTTTCAATAGGTAAATTTTCTAAAAAACTTTCTGCTTCGTTGGGTTTAATTAAAAAAAAGCCATCAGGTTTGTTGTAATCTGAAGCTATTTTAGCTAAAAACTTACAGTACGAAACGCCCGCAGAAGCAGTTAAACCGGTTTGTTCTTTAATTTGTTCTTTTATTTTTTTTGCCAAAATACTTGCTGAAGGTATATTGAGCTTATTTTCAGTAACATCGAGAAAAGCCTCGTCGAGCGAAAGCGGTTCTACCAAGTCGGTAAATTCATGAAAAATACTCATTATTTCGCGCGAAACAGCCATATAAACCTCAAAACGATGGGATACAAAAATAATATTCGGGCATAATTTTCGCGCCATTTTACCCGACATAGCCGAACGCACCCCAAATTTTCGGGCTTCGTAACTTGCTGCCGAAACAACGCCACGCTCGGTGCCACCGCCCACCGCTATTGGCTTTGAGCGAAGTGCCGGAAAATCCCGCTGTTCGATGGAAGCAAAAAAAGCGTCCATATCTATGTGAATTATTTTTCGCATTGGATAAAAAAAATTAACTTTGCTTTTTGAAAAAAATCAAAAAACTTTATGTAATATAGCTGGTAACTAAAATTCTAAATACCGATTTTTTTTATTAAAAAATTCGTTTTAGCATTCTTCAATTTTTTTTCTTTTTTTAATATATATAAAAAAATTGCAATTTAATTATTTTTTAGAAGGAGTTATCATTATTTTACGCTATCAAAACATTGTTCAAAAATATTAATTTTCAATTAAAAAAAAATGATTTCTATAATTTTTTATTCCATACTTTTTATTTTTACTTTTTTTTATCTTCTCGAAAATTTTTTAAATTTTTTGAATTTAAAAAATCTAAAAGAAGATTTGCCTGCCGAATTGAGCGAAATTTATCGCCCCGAAGAATACAAGAAATCCATTCAATACGAACGCGAAACGGCTCGTTTTGAATTTGTTAGCGATGGTTTCATGTTTGTTATTATTTTTTCGATGCTTTGGTTTGCGGGTTTTGGTAAATTATATAATTGGATTGAAACAATTACTAATCAAGTAGTTTGGCAGACTTTATTGTTTTTTCTTATTCTTCAGTTGGTTCAGACTTTTCTAAAATTGCCATTTTCGTATTATTTTAATTTTGTGATTGAACAGAAATATGGTTTCAATAAAATGACAAAAATGCTATTTATAACCGACAAATTGAAAGGTTTAATGCTTTCAGTGGTACTTGGAGCGGTTATTTTAGGTTCAATAACATGGTTTTACACCCTTACTAAGCAAAATTTTTGGATTTTTGCGTGGTTAGTAGTCGTTTTTTTTAGTTTATTTGCCAATTTATTTTATTCTACCCTTATTGTTCCACTTTTCAACAAGCAAAAACCCCTTCCCGAAGGCGAATTGAGGGATTTGATTAACGATTTTAGCAAAAAAATCAATTTTCATGTTAAAAATGTTTTTGTAATCGACGGTTCAAAACGCTCTTCCAAAGCCAATGCCTATTTCAGCGGTTTGGGCAAAAAAAAGCGAATTGTGCTATACGACACGCTTATCAACGACCTTACAAACAATGAGTTATTGGCAGTTTTGGCACACGAAGCCGGACATTATAAAAAGAAGCACATTCAAAAATCGCTCATTATGTCTATTTTTCAAACCGCAATTGTGTTTTATATTTTGTCGGTTTTTATTTCCTTGCCCGAACTTTCGTATGCTTTAGGTGCTGATAATCAAAGTTTTGCAATTGGTATTTTTGCATTTTCCATTTTGTTTACCCCCATAGAAACCCTTTTGGGATTGTATTTTAATTGGCTTTCGCGAAAAAATGAATATCAAGCAGACGATTTTGCCAATCAATACGGTTTGGGCGAAGAATTGATTTCGGCACTTAAAAAGTTGTCAGTGAATAACTTATCCAATCTCAATCCTCACAAAGCGGTGGTTTTTATGCACTATTCGCACCCTACGCTTTTGCAGCGAATTAGAGCCATTCAAACAAAAAAATAATCATTTTTTAAAACGAAATTAATAAAATGAAAGCACAAATTATAACTATTGGAGAAGAAATTTTAATTGGTCAAATTGTTGATACCAATTCGGCTTGGATAGCCGAAAATTTGAATTTATTGGGTATTTCGGTCGATAAAATTATTTCTATTTCCGATAAAAAAGAACAAATCATAAGTACATTGCAGCAAACAAATCAAGAAGCTGATTTAGTGATAATTACAGGTGGTTTAGGTCCTACAAACGACGATATAACCAAGCAAACCTTAGCCGAATATTTTGAATCGGAAATGGTGTTAAGCGAAGAAGTTTTAGGCGATGTAAAAAAAATCATCGGAGCGCGTGGCTCTCAAATGCTCGATTTGAACGTAAATCAAGCCATGGTACCAAAAAATTGCAAAGTTTTGCGCAATCCGAAGGGAACTGCGCCCGGAATGTGGTTTGAAAAAAATAATACCGTATTTATTTCTTTGCCCGGAGTGCCTTTTGAAATGAAAGCTATTTTGCAAGAAGAAGGTTTTTTTGAAATCCAGAAAAAATTTAAAACACCTCATATTTTGCATAAAACCATTCATACTACCGGAATACCTGAGTCGCAATTGGCTCATATATTGAGCGATTGGGAAAATAATTTACACAAAAATATCAATTTAGCCTATCTTCCATCACCGGGCGACATTAAGCTTCGGCTTGATATTTTGGGTGAAAATAGAGAAGAAATTGAAGATATTTTAAATAAAGAAATCGAAAAATTGTTTAAAATAATACCTGAAAATATTTTTGGTTACAACCAAGATACCCTCGAAGGCGTGGTGGGGGAACTTTTATTGCTCAATCAATTGACTTTAAGCACAGCCGAAAGCTGTACAGGCGGAAAAATAGCCAGTTTAATTACTTCTATTTCAGGTAGTTCACGTTATTTTAAAGGAAGTGTTGTGGCTTATTCAAATGAAGTAAAAAATAAAATTTTAGGGGTAAAAGAGGCTGATTTAGAAGAGTTTGGAGCGGTTAGCGAACAAGTAGCTCGCCAAATGGCTGAGGGTGTGCGAAAATTGTTAAATACCGACATTGGCATAGCTACAACGGGCGTTGCAGGTCCTACGGGCGGCACAAAGGACAAACCGGTTGGCACAGTTTGGATTGCAGTGGCATTAAAAGAGCAAACTTTTGCCATTAAATACATTTTTGGAAACGCTCGAAATCGAAATATTATTCATTCTGCAACTTCTGCATTAAATTTTTTACGAAATTTATTAACAAAAATTTAAAGATTTTTCCAATGTAGAAAGAGAGTTATTAACAAGTTTAAATAATTGATATTTAACTTTTTATTTAAAAAAAAGAATCTTTTTTTTGGATTAAAAAAAGTTTTTTAAGAAAACAATTAGAAAAAAAATAAAAAAATATTGATAAAATATTTGAAAAATCAAATAAAAATTGCGTTCTTTGCACTCCGTTTTTAAGAGAGTTTTAAAAAAAAATTAAAGGAAAAAATAGCAATGTCACAAATTTGTCAGATAACAGGAAAAAAAGCGATAATAGGAAACAACGTATCGCACTCAAAAAGAAGAACTAAAAAGAAATTTAGCCCCAATTTGGTGGATAAAAGATTTTATCTTCCCGAAGAAGACAGATGGATTAAATTGAGAGTTTCTACTCAAGCCATCAGAACCATCAACAAAAATGGTTTAAAAAACACATTAGAAAAGGCAAAATCGCAAGGTTTTATAAGTAAATATTAAAAAATAAGTCGTTAAGAAAGTCATGGCAAAGAAAAAAGGAAATAGAGTACAAGTAATCTTAGAATGTACAGAACACAAAACCACTGGTTTGCCCGGTACATCAAGATACATTACTACTAAAAACAGAAAAAATACTACTGAAAGATTGGAAATTAAAAAATACAATCCAATTTTGAGGAAATATACAGTACATAAAGAAATTAAATAAATTTGAAAAAAAATGGCTAAGAAGGTAGTAGCAACACTTAAAAAAGAAGGTACAAGCAAGGTTTATGTAAAAGCCTATAAATTGGTAATAAATCCAAAAACCGGTGCTTATGCCTACAAAGCAGCAATTATGGCTGCCGACGATGTAAATGAATTTTTTGCAAAAAAAGATTAATTCATTAAAGGATAATTATTATCTGGAAAAAAATATAAAAAGCTTTCTTTAATTAAAGAAAGCTTTTTATATTTGTACTGTTTTATAAAACTTTTCTAATAACTTAAAATCCAAAAAATATTGTATCAATAACTTAATAAACAGCTTATTGCTCATTAAATTGAAGCCATTTTGCCTACAATGGATACGATAATTTTTAGTTCGTTTGCAATTGACTTGCGGATTTTAGGCATAACTTAATTTGTTTGTGTGAGTATTTATTCGCTATTCAAAATGCTTTAAATGCTTGATTTTTATTAAGTTATATTATTTTTTTAGGTTTAATTTTTATATAAAAAAAAAGGATTTTTAAATCTTAGTTATGGCATTTTTCGGAATTTTTTCAAAAGAAAAAAAAGAAGTACTCGACAAAGGATTGGAAAAAACGAAATCAAGTGTTTTTGATAAATTGACAAAAGCTATTGCCGGTAAATCAAAAATTGATGACGATTTTTTAGATGATTTAGAAGAAATTTTAATCAGCTCCGATGTGGGAGTAGAGACCACTTTAAAAATAATTCAGCGTATTGAAAAACGTGTTGCGGTAGATAAATATCTGACTGTAAATGAATTAAATAAACTTTTAAAAGAAGAAATCAGCAAACTTTTAGAAGAGAATAATTCTAAAAACCTTGAAAAAGCTGAACTGCCTGATACCAAAGGTTTTCCTTATGTAATAATGGTGGTAGGGGTTAATGGCGTTGGAAAAACTACAACCATCGGAAAATTAGCTTTTCAGTTCAAATCGCTTGGGAAAAAAGTTGTTTTGGGCGCAGCTGATACTTTTCGGGCAGCAGCCGTTGACCAATTAACCATTTGGTCGGAGCGCGTGGGAGTGCCTATTGTAAAGCAAAATATGGGGTCTGACCCGGCATCGGTGGCTTTTGATACTGTGAAATCGGCGGTTGCGCAAAATGCTGATATTGTGATAATTGACACTGCCGGACGCTTGCACAACAAAATTAATTTGATGAACGAGCTTTCAAAAATAAAAAAAGTGATGCAAAAAATTATCCCTGAAGCTCCGCACGAAATTTTATTAGTACTCGACGGTTCAACCGGACAAAATGCTTTTGAACAAGCCAAACAATTTATCAAAGCTACTGAAGTAAACGCTTTGGCACTCACTAAGTTAGATGGAACTGCCAAAGGCGGAGTAGTCATTGGCATTTCAGACCAATTCAAAATTCCGGTAAAATATATTGGTGTGGGTGAAAAAATGGAAGACCTCCAAATTTTTAATCGTACCGAATTTGTTGAAAGTTTATTTAGTTAAATAAAATATTGATTATGAAAGCATTATTCAAATTTAGTATTTTCGTTATTTTTATTTTAATTATTGCATATTTCACCAATCCTGAATTGGAAGACCATACTACAAAATTGGAAACTAAGTTTGTAGAACAAAATCCGATTACCGGATTTCTGGGAGTTGGTAAAATTCTTTCGGGACTGGTTGAATACCACGACATGACTTTTTATTCTTATACCACCGAACGAATTAAAAACAATAAACTCAGTTTTGGTGCTTTTGGAATGGTTTGGGTGGTGGATTTGGATTTGAATAATTTAACTAAAAATTAGCATTTCCTTAATATTAGGAACTTTTGTTATTGATTGCTTTTTTGCTAACGGATAAAATGATTTATTTTTTTTACTATTTAAAAATCAATAATTTATTTGTCGTTGGTATGAAATTATTTTTGTTTATTATTGCGAATATTTTTTTTGAAAAAAAAAGCTTAATAGCATTCCTTTTTTTTATCTGAATTTTAATTCATTAATCAAATTTTTTTAGCATATTATCGGAATTAAACATCAATTTATTGATAAACAACTTATTGAAGATTAATTTTTCTGCATTTTGCATACAATTGATACGAAGACACTCAGTTCCTTGGCATTAGACTTACGGATTTAAGTTATTTCTTTTTTTCATTTCTTCATTTTCCACTTATTTTTTTCTTTTCATTTGCATTTATTAATTTCAATTTTCTCATTTTTTTATACTTTTCCATTCCTTTTTTTAATTTTTTTTCACATTTATTCTGTTTAAAAGTTTATTTTTATTTTAATAAACCTTTTTGCAAACGGTTGAAATGGATTTTTCAGTAATTATTCCATTTTTTTTTCAGAATTTTTTTTCTTTTAATAAAAATAAATTATATAATTTTTTTTTATTTAAAATATTGAAAAATAAATATATAGAATATCATTTTTTTACAATGATGTACTTTTGTAGTAGTGCCGATTTTCACTTTTTTTAGCATGTAGTAGTATTGAATAGGTTGTATTTTAACCAAATGTTAAGTTTTGTATTAATTTTAACACAAATTAAAAAAACGAGTTTAAAATAAACCTATTTTTATGAACAAAATTATTTTAACATTATTATTCGCTTTTTTGGTTTCGTTTTCTTTTTCGCAACATTTAGTAAAAGGAAAAGTAACCGATGCCAAAACTGGCGAGCCACTTCCCGGAGCTTCTGTTTTGTACGAAGGCTCTACCAATGGCACATTGACCGATTTCGATGGAAATTTTGAACTTAATTGTGCTTCTTCCGAGGGAAGTTTGCAATTTTCGTTCATGGGTTACAAGCCGCTTTCTATCTCTATAAATGGACAATCAACCATTGATGCTGCCATTGAACTTTTGGTTACAACCATTGAAGATGTGGTAGTTATCGGTTACGGTGTGCAGCGAAAAAGCGACATGACCGGCTCGGTTTCTACCGTTAAATCCGAAGATTTGATTCGCATTCCAAATGTTTCGCCTATGCAAGCACTGCAAGGTAAAGTGGCTGGGTTACAAGTAGTTACTAACTCTGGCGCACCCGGTTCGGGCGCGACCGTGCGGGTACGCGGCGTAGGAACTTTCAACAATTCCAATCCCATTTACGTTGTCGATGGCGTTATTTTGGACAACATTGATTTTCTAAACAGTGCCGACATCCAATCCATTGAAGTGTTAAAAGACGCTTCGGCAACTACAATTTACGGTGCCAGAGGTGCAAACGGAGTTATCATTGTTACCACCAAACGTGCAAAAGAGGGTTCGGGAAAGGTTTTAATCAATTTTTCTGTCGAAAGCAGCATTCAAAAACTGCAAAATCGCATCGATTTGCTTTCCGGTAAAGAATTTGCAACCATTGTAAACGAAATTACACCCGGAACCTACAACAACATTGATGCTGTAGCCGATGTAGATTGGCAAGATAAGATTTTCACCGATGGTTTTGCAGCACCCATTTTCAATGCACAATTTTCGGCTTCCGCTTCTACCGAGCGCGGTCAATATTATTTTGGTTTGGGATATTTTAGTCAAGAAGGGATAATAGAAAAATCGAATTACGAACGTTTGACCATTAAATTGAACAATACTTACAAACTTTCTGACCGAATTAGAGTAGGAAACAACATTACGCTAACGCCTTATAAACAGCAAAATACAAATGGAAATGCCGTTTTTGTGGCTTACCGTGCGTGGCCTGTTTTAGAACCTTTCAATACTGACGGAACTTACACTCCGCTGCCCGGCACCGGAAATCCGTTGGCTGACATCGAATACACCAACAGTTTTAATAAAGGCTTGCGCGGAACAGGAAATTTTTACGGCGAAATGGATTTGGCAAAAGGACTTTTGTTCAAAACCAGCTACGGTGTTGATATGGCTTTGGGTAAAAGCACTTCTTTTTCACCCGTTTTCTTTGTTTCGCCACAGCAGCAAAATACCATAAGTCGCTTATACAAAGGCGAATCCACAAATTCGGCTTGGGTTTGGGAAAATACCGTGAATTACACCAACGAAATTCAAAAACATCGCTTCGATGCCGTTGTGGGTTACACCATGCAAAGTGTTAATTCTGAAAGCTTTGGAATGTCGGGAGAAGAATTAACCCGCGAAACCGAAGATTTTTGGTACATCAATTCCAACAACATCAATCCAAACTCGGTTTACAACGGCGTTGATGCCAATCAAAATTATTCCATGATTTCCTACTTAGGACGCGTAAATTACAGTTTCGACAGTCGCTATTTGTTTACAGCCACTTATCGGATTGACGGTTCTTCAAAATTTACCGAAAGCAATCGTTTTGCCGGTTTTCCGGCGGTTGCAGTCGGCTGGAATTTGCACAACGAAAGTTTTATGCAAACCATGCCAAGCATCTCAAACCTCAAATTTAAAGCCAGTTGGGGAGGAGTGGGCAACGAAAAAATTGCTTACGACAATCAATATTCGTTGGTTGGAAATGGAATTAGTGCCGTATTTGGAACCGGCGATATAATCATTCCCGGACAAACTTATTCTACCACCGGAAACCCCGATTTGCGTTGGGAAACCACTTATCAAACCAACATTGGACTTGAATTGGGCTTGTGGGAAAATAAATTTACTGCCGAATTGGATTATTTTAACAAAAAAACAAAAGACATTTTGATAGCCCTTCAACTTCCCGGTTTTGTGGGAAATGGAAGCGGTGCTTCGATTACTAAAAATGCTGCCGAAATTCTCAATTCCGGTATCGAATTTAATTTCCGTTGGAACGACGACATTGGAAAAATTCGCTATTCCATTGGTTTACTTGGAAATACATTGCACAACGAGGCTTTGGTTGTTCGCGGAACGGGTGCAACCGACGACTTTTTAGTTGGCGGCGGCGGACTTACTCGCTCGGTAGTTGGACAGCCCGTTGGTTCATTTTACGGCTACAAAGTAGATGGAATTTTCCAAAATCAAGCCGATTTAGATGCTTATCCGCACCGTGCCGATGCAAAAGCCGGCGATTTGCGCTACGTGGACACCAACAACGATGGCAAAATTACCGACGACGACCGTACTTTTATCGGCTCGCCCATTCCCGATTTCATTTATGGTTTAAACGTTTCCGTTTCGTATAAAAATTTCAGTTTGAATCTCGATTTTCAAGGTCAGTACGGAAACGAAATTTACAACGTAAAAGAGACCGTTCGCCCCGATTTATACAATTTCGAGCAGCGTTATTGGGAACGTTGGACAAGCGAAGGCACAAGCAACGAGCAGCCGCGCTCAACCGCCGGAGGTTACAATTATTTACCTTCCGAACATTTTGTGCAAGACGGTGCATTTTTCCGTTTGCGCAGTGCCATGTTGGGTTACAATTTGCCCGAAAATTTAGTGAAAAAGCTTAAAGCTCAAAGCATTAATGTTTATGTGAGCGGAACAAATCTTTTCACTTTGAAAAAATATTCCGGTTATTCTCCCGAAATTCTCGGAGGTGCCATCGACAGCGGTTTGGATTACGGAACCTATCCGGTTTCCTCAATTTATTCGCTCGGAATGCGTTTAACTTTTTAATTGGTTGAATTTGTGAATTTGAAAACTGTTTAAAAAGAATTTTTTTTCAAAAAAGAAATTTTTTTTTCAAAAAGAAGATTTTTTTCAAAGAAGAAATTTTTTTCAAAAAAGAAGATTTTTTTCAAAAAGAAATTTTTTTCAAAAAAGAAGATTTTTTTCAAAAAGAAGTTTTTTTTTAAAAGAAAATTTAAAATAAAAACGATAAAAAATAAATTTTCAAAATCACAAATTGAAAAAAAAAATTTAAGAAATAAAATAAAAAAAATTAAAATACATTTCATTATGAAATCAATTTTTAAAATACTCAGCATAAGCTTTTTAATGGTGTTGGGAGGTTGCGAAGATTTTTTGGAGCGTCCGCCACAAGGACAGCTTACGCAAAGTAGTTTTCCGACTACCGAAAGTGATGCCCTTTTGGCTACAAATGCCGTTTACAACACGCTCCGACACACCTCGTACAATCAAGGTTTGTTTCCGCTGCTCGACATCATGTCCGATGACGCAAACAAAGGAAGCAACCCCGACGATGCCGCTTCTTCGGTGGGTCCTTACGATAAATTTGAACACATTGCCACCGAAGGAACTTTGGCTAACTGGTGGAATACGCTTTTTTTGGGCGTTAAACGCGCCAATGTGGTGATTGAAAACGTGCCAACCATTGCTATGGACGCCGACAAACAAGCTCGCTACATAGCCGAAGCCAAGTTTTTGAGGGCTTTGTTTTATTTCGATTTGGTTCGCGCATGGGGCGATGTGCCTTTATACACAAGCACTTTGCCCGATTTGGAAATGGGACGAACTCCGGCTGCGCAAGTTTATACTCAAATTGAAAACGATTTGCTCGATGCCATTACCGCTTTGCCCACGCAATATTCGGGCGATGACTTGGGACGTGCCACAAAAGGTGCAGCTCAAGCTCTTTTGGCAAGAGTTTATTTGTTTCAAAAAAAATATCAAAAATGTTCTGAATATGCTTTGGCGGTGATTAACACGCATTTGTACGATTTGGAAACCAATTTTGAAGATGCCAACAGCGTTACCGGCGAACACGGTGTTGAATCGGTTTTTGAAGTGGGTGCTTATGGCGAAGAAGGTTTGGAAAATGGTGGAAATCAATACGCTAACGTGCAAGGTGTGCGCGGAACGCCCAACAGAGGTTGGGGGTTCAATCGTCCTTCGCTCGATTTGATGAACTCTTTTGAAACCAATGACCCCAGAAAAGAGGCGACTGTAATTTTCTTGGGCGAAATTATCGACGGTGTTACCATTTTGGGCGATGGAAAAACTCCAGACCAAACGCTTGATGGCTCAGGAAATGTGATAGAAATAGAATGTTACAACCAAAAAGTTTGGACACCCGGACAGACCGTTCCGCCGTCTTTCGGACACAATCGCCGATTGATTCGCTATGCCGACGTGCTTTTAATGGCTGCCGAAGCCCTCAACGAACTCAACCGACCTGCCGAAGCTTTGCCGCTTTTGGAAGAAGTGAGAGCAAGAGCAAGAGCAGCAAATCCGGGCATTTTACCCGAAATCACAACAACCGACAAAGCTCAATTGCGAGACGCCATTTTGAACGAACGCCGACACGAATTGGCTTTGGAAGGTTTCCGTTTTTGGGATTTGGTAAGAACCGGAAGAGCCGCTTCGGTGCTGGGTTCATTGGGTTTTCAAGCCAATAAACACGAGCTTTTCCCTGTTCCTCAAGTTGAACTTGACCTGACCGGAAACAAATGGAGCCAAAATCAGGGTTGGGAATAGGTTTTTTTAATTATGAATTATTAATTATTAATTATAAATTAAGTTTTTATAATTTTTTATAAAAAAAGATGCAATTTTAATTGGTTAAAATTTCGGTCAGACCGAGTAAACCTCAATAAATTGTCCGGTTTATTTGCGAAATTTACAAATACTTATCCGTCAGACCGGACAAGCCGGTCGGACGGTAAAAGTTTTAAAAAATAACAATTTAACAATTTAACAATTTAATTCAACAAATTATTTTTAAACTACAACAATTTTTTTTACTAATTTAATTTAAAAACAACAAAAAATGAAAAGATTATTTAATTCTCTTGTGTGGCTGTTTGTATTTTCAGCCGTAATTAGCTTTGTAAGCTGCGATAAAGAAGAAGAAATCGTATTTGCTCTTACTTCGCTCAAAGCGGGCGATATTGATTTGAACGGTGCTTCGGCTGCTACCGGAGTTTCTTCAACTCCCGTTGTAAAAGCTGTTTTCTCTAAAGACCTTGATGTTACTGCTTTAGCCGTTACTTTGAAACAAGGCTACGACAATGCCAATATTACCGTTGATGTAGATGTAGTGGGAAAAGAAGTTACCGTAACTCCTAACGCATTAGCCAGTGGAACTGCATTTACCATGAAAGTTACAGGCATTAAATCGACTGATGGAGAAACTCTTGCCGATGTTGAGCGTACTTTTACCACTGCCGGTTCATTTGTACCAACCGGACTTTTTGCTTATTGGCCCTTCGATGGCAATCCAAACGATG
>DYNA01000120.1 GCA_020721325.1 Paludibacter propionicigenes | reverse complement strand
AAAATTTGGAAAATGTAATTTTATGTTGTATCTTTGCAATGTCAAAAAAACAAAAAAACTTTAATTGTTTTTTTCGGTACAACTTACATGGAGAGGTTCATTTAAAAAGGACAAAATAAAAAAAAGAATCGCACAGCCAAAGTAAGCAAACAAAGTAAAAACAAAAAGTCATTTATTCATTTTGACAAAGGTACAAGGCAAACACCTCAAATAAGGTTGCCACAAAATAACAAAACAAAAAAACCGATTTTTTGTGTACAAAAAGGGCATACAAAAAATCAAAAACAATTTTAAAAATTAATTAAAAACATGACAAAACAAATCACAACAAACAAAACACGTTACTCTTTACGTGGTGTAGTAACTAAAGCGAATGTATTAGTGAAAAACGCAAAAAGAGACGCCAATGAATTATCAAATTATGGTATTACGGAGGCATTTTTAGCCGATTTGCAATTAAAAATTAAAACATTGGAAAATGTTGAGCGTTACGAAACGGCTGTAAGCCAAGTTTCTGAGATTACATACCAAAGAAATTTGGAAGTTAAAAATTTGCAACGCATGTTGCGTGTGTTCGTATCGCAAATTGAAATCATTTACGAAGGGGGTGCCATTAAAAAGCCCGGATTTATCAACAATTCCATCAGTGCTTTGAAAGTAGCCGAAGCCATCGAATTTGCAAAAAATCTTTCGGTAGAACTTTTAAACCAAATGCAATGGTATGCCACCGTGGGCATTACAGCCCAAAGAGTTGCAGAATTGGAGGCTTTAACCCAAAAAGTAATTGAACTGCACGAAACCAAAGACTTTGAATACACGCAGTTAGACAACAAAACAAGCCACCGCAACCAGCTTCGTATGCAAGTAGAAAACTCCATTAGGCATTTGAGCCGAATAGGAAAAGCCCACTGGGGAGTACAAAACAGAGCCTTTTACCGCGACTATGTACTTAACAAACCCAGCGCAACCACTGCAAAAGAGTCCGCCGACACTCCAAGCACGGCACAGCCCGACCCTGAATCGGTCAGTTAATCATCAACAAAAAGAGACGCACAAACAGTAGCGTCTCTTTTTTTTTTTAGCAAAACGAAGCAGGCACGCTCGCTCGAAGCTACCCTGCCAGCTAATTATAAAACCGAAAAACTATTTCACACACGCATAAAAATGAAAATTTAAAATAATATTTGTATCTTGGCAGCATCATTTATTTGATTGTATTAGCTTTTTTACATAGATGAAACTATTTATTATCAAATTATTAACTTTATTATATTTCGCATTAAGCAGTTTTTTAGATCTTCAGGCGCAGGAAGAGGTTTCGTGTGAATGGCTTCAAAAATGGCAAGCTTCGGAAAAAATTAATGAAGCCAAGCAATTCATGGGTTACCGACCTTTAAATGCTCGAAGAGATTTGGAAGAGGCTATTGAAATAGACCCCGAAAATGCTCAAGCGTATTATCTTTTGGGCGTAATAGATTACATGCGTGCTAAAAGAATAGCCGAAAACAATGCTGAAAGTTTAAAAACGGCTGAAGACCATTTTTTAAATGCGGAATATTTTTTTAGCGAATCGTTTCGGCTCGATTCGACTGTGAATCGTTACGGAGTTTGTTATTATTTGGGCGAATTTTATTTTAACACCAAAGAATACGTTAAAGCGCGTAACTTTTTGGCTAAATACGTGGCGAATAATAATTTTTCGTGCGATACGGTCGAAAAGGCTGCCTTTATGTTGCAAAACATTGAGGCTTATTATCAATTGATTAACAATCCGGTGCCGTTTGCTCCCAAACCTTTGGCAGGAATTTCGACTAAAAACGACGAATATTTGCCTTTTTTATCTTCAGACGGGCAAACGATGTTCTATACGCATCGGTATCACAGAGGTTCGCGGTTTTCAAATATTCCTATCAGTGTAGAAGAATTTTCTTTTGCCGAAAGGCAAAATTCCAACGACCAATCTACCGATAAGTTTTCGGAAGGCAAAGCGATGCCTTCGCCTTTTAATCAGGGACTTAGAGACCAAGGCGGAATAAGCCTGACAATAGACAACAAAACCATGTTTATTACCATTTGCAGCTACATTCGTGCCGGAAATACTTCGTATAAAAACTGTGATATTTATTCTTCGGAATGGATTAACGGCAAGTGGACTCCGCTAAAAGATTTGGGTGCAAACATCAATTCCGACAACACTTGGGAGGGGCAACCCAGCGTTACTGCCGATGGAAACGGTTTGTTCTTTGCCAGCTCGCGCGAGGGCGGTTACGGAGGAATTGACATTTATCGGTCGCGCAAAGACCCTTACGGAAATTGGGGGAAAGCCATGAACTTGGGTAGTGTTATCAACACTTCGGGCGACGACAAAACGCCTTTTGTACACACCGATAGCGAAACGCTTTATTTTTCGAGCAATGGTCATTTGGGCGTTGGTGGTTTTGATATTTTTTATTCGCAATACGTTGGCAACGGAAATTGGAGCAGCCCCATAAACATTGGCTATCCCATTAATACAGAGCGCGATGAATTGGCTTTTATTATAAGCACAAACGGACAAAAAATTTATTTTGCAGCCAATCATTTAGAAGAAGGCAAAGGAGGTTGGGATATTTATTCGGCACCGCTTTACGAGGAGGCGCGTCCAAAAAAAGTTTTGTTTGTAAACGGAAAACTTTCCGATGAATTGGGAAAACCCCTTCAAAATGCTCAAATAGAACTTCAAAATTTAAGAACGCTCAAACTTACAAAAGGCTTAATCGATTCAGGTACAGGCGAGTACGCTATTGCTTCGGCTATGGACAGCGAAGACGATGAGTTTATACTTACCGTAAAAAAACAAGGTTATTTCTATGACTCAAAACACATTAAGTCGAATAAAAAAATGATAGTCAATCCGCCTACTACCATTAATTTTGAGGTTAGACCCATTAAAATAGGAACTCGAATTAAATTAAACGACATTTATTTCGACTTTAATTCTCACGCTTTAGACGAAAAAAGTGAAGTGAGTTTAAATAATTTTGCCGAATTTTTGGAACTAAATCCTACGGTTGCCATCGAAATAATAGGTCATACCGACAATGTTGGCTCAGAGGAAGCCAATTTATTGCTTTCCAGCAAAAGAGCCGAATCGGTTTATGATTATTTAATAGCCAAAGGAATTGAAGCTAAAAGAATAAAATACAAGGGCTTAGGCGAAAGTCAGCCCGTAACTTCCAATTCAACGAAGAAAGGGCGCGAACAAAATAGAAGAACCGAATTTGTAGTAACCGTAAAATAAAAGTTGCCTTGTGTTATTTTCCATTAAAAAAATTCATCGTGCGCTCTATTCCAATGCTTACAAAGCTTTTAACGGCTTCGCTCATTTTTTCTAATCGTTCGGGCAAAAGTTTCATTTCTTCTTCGCTCCATTCTCCCAAAACATAATCGATTTGCATTCCTTTTGAAAATTCGTTTCCTATTCCAAAACGTATTCTATTGTATTCATTGCCAATGGTTTGATTTATGTTAGCCAATCCATTGTGTCCACCGTCGTTGCCTTTGGTTTTGATGCGAAGCGTGCCAAAAGGCAAAGCCAAATCGTCCACAATTATCAGCATGTTGGAAAGTTCTACTTTTTCTTTTTGCAACCAATAGTTGACCGCTTTTCCGCTCAAATTCATGTAAGTACCGGGTTTGAGCAAAATAAGGGTTCGTCCTTTAAATTTTATTTCGGCTTTAAAAGCTAATTTATCGGATTGAAAACTCACTTGAGATTGTTGAGCCATATAATCGACCAGATTAAAGCCAATATTGTGGCGCGTTTGTTCGTATTCAGTGCCTACATTGCCTAAGCCAATTATCAAATATTTCATTTTAAGGAATTATTAATTTAAAATTGTTAATGATTAATTTTTCAAATTAAACAAAATTTTGATGTAATTATTTCGTAATAAGCACTTTGGCAAAGTTACCGATTACAGTATAAAACATAAAAAAACCCCATAGCAAAAGTATAGGGTTTTATATTGTAAACGCTTATATCCTTCAAACGAATAGAACTTGAGCTTTTGTTTTTATGTAATTGCTTTATAATTAAAACTTTGCCAAAGTTTTAAAACCTTGGCAAAGTTATCGTTTGCAGTATAGTAGCAATTAACTTGCGTATTTAGGGCAAGAGGGGAAAAATTATTTTGTAGTAGTAGCAGCGGCAGCCATAGCACCTTTTGCAGCTCTTGTAAGTCTGACAGCAGCTACAACGGAGTTTCCGGGAGTTAAAATTTCGATGTTATCAAACACCAAATCGCGAACTTTTAACGAAGCCCCTAATCTTAAAGTTTCAACATTTAAAGTTAAAATATCGGGCAAATATTGTTTAAAAGCTCTGAGTTTTAATTTTCTTTGAACCAAAATCAATTTACCGCCGGCTTTAACCCCTTCGGCAAAACCTTCAAGAGCTACCGGAACTTCAATTTCTACTTTTTTATCGTCAGTTACTTTTAAAAAGTCTATGTGCAAAATTTCATCACTAACAACGTGATATTGAGAATCTTTTAAAATAGCATCATATACTTTTCCATCGATATTAATGGCAAGTAAATACACATGAGGCGTATAAATCAAAGGTCTTAAATCCACTACCGGAATTGAAAAATTTACATTGCCGTCTTTGCTGTTTAAAACGCAAGGTACTAAACCTTCTTTGCGTATTTTTTTGGTTGCTTTTTTACCAGCGTCAGGTCTTGCTATTCCTGATAATTCTAATACTTTCATTTCAATTTTTAATTTTTGTTGTGCTACTAAAAACAGGCACTTTGCTTGTTTCCCATCACACGTTCGTACTATTTTCGGGCTGCAAAAGTAGTATAATTTTCTATTTTATACAATTTTTTTTTTTTTTTTTCATTTTGTTTCGTTTTTTTATCAATAGTTCGTTATTTTTTTTTAACGAATGAAAAAATAAACTCAAATTTCTCTTTATTTTTTTTGAGAAAAATAGAAGGATTTATTTTAATTTTTTTTTACAAAATAAACAAACCGGTTTTAAACTTTGGCAAATCGTTCTCACTTTGCCAAAAATCATTCTCACACAAACAAAAAAGCTGGCGGTTTCGCCGACTTAGAGGTTAAACTCTCCAAGAAAAAAGCAATAAAGTTTAATTCAAGTTTTCTTTTAAACACCAAATACAAATCTTTTAAGATTGTTTTGTGAATTGATAAACATTAAAAAAAATATATTAATATTGCATTTCTAAAACATTCAAGTTTTTATATATTTGAATTGTTTCAAGTGATAAACTAATGACTTGAATTTTTGTATATTACATTCTTTTACAAAAAAAGTTTAATATGAAAAAACAGCCTTTATTACTATTTCTTTTGCTTACGCAAATTTTTTTTGCAAAAGCACAACAAATCGATTCCTCCGAAGTAAAAACCGGATTTACTTTTGGTATTTTACCTGCCATAGCTTACGATAGCGATGTTGGATTTCGGTACGGAGCATTAACCAATTTGTATTGGTTTGGCGATGGTTCGCAATATCCCGATTACAGGCATTCGTTTTATGCCGAATGGTCTAAAACAACCAAAGGCAGCGGACAAACCATTTTGCGCTACGATTCGGATTATTTAATTCCCAAAGTGCGTATGCAATTAGAAACCAGTTTATTTACCGAAAAAGCCCTCGACTTTTATGGTTTTAACGGGGCGAAATCGGTTTTTGATGCTAATTTTTCCGATAGCGAGCAAGAAGATTACATCTCAAGAGTTTACTACCGACACGATAGACGTTGGATTATGCTTAAAGCCGATTTTTGGGGCGATATAATGGGTAAAGAATTGAGGTGGTATGGAGGTTTTCAATTCAACGACATTGAAATTAAAAAAGTAGATATCGAAAACATCAATGGCGATTTGGCTACAGACGACCCCGATTATTTAGACCCAAATACCCCTTTACTTTACGACAAATATGTTGATTGGGAAATAATTAAAGACGACCAAAAAAATGGAGGTGCTACTTCACAGTTAAAATTGGGCTTGGTTTACGACACGCGAGACGAAGAACCCAATCCTACAAAAGGTATGTGGACAGAAGTAATGTTTTTAACCGCACCCTCTTTTCTGGGCAATGATTATGGTTACAGCAATTTAATTTTAACCCATCGTCATTATTTTACTTTGGTAGAAGAGAAACTTTCGGCTGCTTTTCGCTTAACATATCAAGCTCAAGTAGGTGGCGAAACTCCGTTTTATATGTTGCCTTTTTACTACACTACTTTCAGCACCAAAGACGGCTTGGGCGGTTCAAAAACCGTTCGTGGCATTTTGCGCAATAGGGTAGTAGGCGAATCGATAGGTTTGGGAAATGCCGAGTTGCGTTGGAAATTCTTTAAAGGTCGCTTTTTAAAGCAAAATTTGTATTTGGCGTTAAGCACTTTTTTAGATGCCGGAATGGTTTTAAAAGAATACGATGTGAATTTATCCAAGGTTCCCGAATACGAAAAATACAATTTTTCAACCGAAAGTGAGCGTTTGCACGCCGCCGCCGGAGCAGGTTTTCACTTTGTTATGAATAGAAATTTCATTGTAGCCATCGATTACGGGCGCGCATTGAATCCGCAAGATGGTTCTTCGGGTTTGTACATTGGTTTAAATTTCTTGTATTAACAAATTATTGTCATGTTTCAAAACTTTGCCAAAGTTTTAACTTTGGCAAAGTTCCCGTTTGCATCTTTGCGTGAATTTTTTTTTAGAAAAACTATTTATCCTATCAACAGTAATAATTTGAAATGATGAAATTAAAGATTTTGTATTATTTTTGCAAAAAATAAAAAATCAAATATTATGCTTAAAATTATATTTATAGAAGAAGAAAGAAAAGAATTGCATTATCAGCGATATAATCACCCACATCAGCAAGTTCAAAAGAAGATGTAGGTTTAGCATCTAATTAAAGAATTAAAAAGAAGCGTTTATTTTTTTTCAAAAAAAACTTTTTTAAGAAATTCTTTTATATTTTATAAAGATTGATAAAAAATTTATATCTTTGCCAATTGTATAAAAAGTTATAAAAGAGATGCGTTTTAGCCAAATAATAGGACATGAAGAATTAAAAGAGCGATTTATAAGGAGTGTGAAAGACAGCCGAATAAGTCATGCCCAATTATTTATCGGCAACGAAGGAAATGGAAAATTGGCTTTGGCAATAGCTTATGCACAATACATTAATTGCACCAACAAGCAATATTTTGAAGACACAGAAAGCATCAGTAGCGATTCGTGCGGAGTTTGCCCTTCGTGCAAAAAATATGAAAAACTCATTCACCCCGATTTGCATTTTGTATTTCCGGTAATAAACAGTCCGAAACACAAAGAACCAGTAAGCGACAATTTTTTGGGAGAATGGCGCGAATTTTTGAGTAAACAGTCTTTTGGCGACCTGAATTTATGGCTCGATTTCATTGGGGCAGACAATTCGCAAGCTTCAATATTTACACAAGAGAGCAAAGAAATTTTGCGAAAGCTGAATTTAAAAACCTATGAAGCCGAGTATAAAGTAATGATAATTTGGTTGCCCGAAAAAATGAACGTTTCTGCCGCCAACAAATTGCTAAAAATACTCGAAGAGCCACCACCCAAAACCCTTTTTTTGTTGGTTTCGGAAGACGAGGGTAAAATTTTGCGAACCATTTTGTCGCGTACTCAAATGACTAAAATTCCCAAATTTAAAGACAAGGATATTTTAGAATGGGTTCGTAATAACAATCCGAACGAACTGAACGCCCAAGAACTGGAGTTTATAGTTCGTTTAGCCAATGGAAATATTTTAAAAGCACAGGAGCAATGCCAAAAAACGGTTATGAATACCGAAAATTTTGAAAATTTTACCAAGTTGATGCGTTTGGCTTATTCTGCCAACATTATCGAGTTGATGGGGTGGGCTGATGGTGTTTCAAAATTGGGGCGCGAAAAGCAAAAAAGTTTTCTGGAATATACCTTGCGCTTGGTTCGCGAAAATTTGATGTTGAATGTTGTTAAAACCAATGAAATAGTTTATCTCGATAAGAAAGAATCGGATTTTTCGTCTAAGTTTCACCCTTTTATAACTGCTCCGAAAGCAGCAAAAATATACCGCGAAATTAATTTAGCGTTTGAACACATTACAAGAAATGTTTCTGCAAAATTGGTTTTGCTCGATATGGCTTTGCAGCTTACAATTATTATTAAGAGTAATTAATAATTATGTAAAAAATCAAAAATAATTTGTGTTTTAATCTTTATTTTTTCTTTGCATTTTTTCAATTTTACAAAGTATAGAACCGAGAAAATAAAGAAAAAAGATAAATTAATTTTTGAAAACTTACTTCTAAATTATTGATTATTAATAAATTGTTCGTATAAAAATATAAAAAAGACAATGAGTTGCGAGTTAAATAAAACTGGTTGTGCCTGCGAAAATTCTTCCATTCAATCGCGTTTAGGCATCACACGAAATTTGAGCAAATTGAGTGTTTGCGATTGGTTGCACGATTTACCAATGGTAAAAGAAATTGATATAGTTGAGATTCGATTTAAAAATACACGGAAAGAATATTTTCACAATGTAAATAATTTAGAACTCGAAGTAGGCGAAATCGTAGCCGTTGAAGCTTCTCCGGGGCATGATGTAGGAATTGTGTCGCTCACGGGCGAGTTGGTAAAAAATCAATTGCGTAAACAAAATATTTCGTTAAAAAGCGAATTTAAAAAAATATATAGAAAAGTAAAGCCTGCCGATTTGGAAAAATGGGAAGAGGTTATAGCTTTAGAACACGCCGTAATGATTGAAGCACGCCAAATAGCTTTGGATTTGGCTTTGGATATGAAAATAGGCGATGTGGAGTTTCAGGGTGATAAAACGAAAGCCATTTTTTATTACATAGCCGATGAGCGTGTGGATTTTCGGCAATTGATAAAAGTTCTTGCCGAGCGTTTTAAGATAAGAGTGGAGATGAAACAAATTGGCGCAAGGCAGGAAGCAGGCAGAATTGGTGGTTTGGCTTCGTGTGGGCGCGAATTGTGCTGCTCTACATGGATGAGCAATTTTGTTTCGGTAACGACCAATTCGGCTCGTTATCAAGAGCTTTCGCTCAATCCGCAAAAACTTGCCGGACAGTGTGGCAAATTGAAATGTTGCTTAAATTTTGAGTTGGAAAGTTATTTAGATGCGCAAAAAGATTTTCCCGATAAGGAAATACCTCTTCGCACCGAAAAGGGACTTCTTTACCACCAAAAAACCGATGTGTTTAAGAAAATAATGTGGTATTCGTCTTCAAAAGAAAGTGCTTTAAATTCTGTTCCCATTGCCGTAAATATTGTTTCGGAAATAATTGAGCAAAACAAAAAAGGCATTGATGTGCCTGAAATAACTGCCGATATGGAAGAAAAGGATTTGCAAGCCATTGGTTATACAAATGTGGTGGGACAAGAAAGTCTTACGCGTTTTGATGAGAAAAGAAAAACTCGGAAAAAACGAAAATTAAATACCGAAAGACCTTCAAATTTAGATGTTGATGATAATTTACCACGCGAAAATCAAAGAAATCATTTTGAACCCGTAAAATCGGATAATAAAGATTTTAGACAAAACAAAGAAAGACAAGCATTTATTAGAACAAAAGACCAAAGAAATAATTCGTTGGAAACCGAGCGCAATCAAAATTTTGTTCAAAACAATGCCAACGACAAGGTGCAAGACAATCTTTCGATGGTACGAAACAATAAACCTCAAAGCAATAGACCCGCTGAAAATCAAAGGTCTGAAAGGTACGAAAAACCAAACAATCAACGCAACAACGATAGAAATATTCCGCGAAATTTGAATCAAAATCCGAATTTGAATCAAAATTCAAGACAAAATTTGAATCAAAATCCAAAACAGAATCCAAATCAAAATCCGAATTTGAATCCAAATCAAAATCCGAATTTGAATCCAAGTCAAAATCCAAATTCAAAACAGAATCCAAATCAAAATCAAAATCCAAATCAAGGACGTAGGGATAACGACAATCAAAGGCGAAATAAAAAACCTGAGAGCAACAGACCGTTAAAACCTCAAATAAACGAACCTTTAGATGAGAATTTTGATGATATTCGCAATAGTTTGCTGGGCAAAAAGCCCAAAATAGCCACTAATGAGCCAAACAACGAACAGCAAAACGTGGTTGAAAACAATCCAAATACTTCGCAAGAAAATCAAAACAACGATAAACCGCGAAACAACCCCAATAAAAAACCTTTTGATAACAGAAATTCAAAAGGAAGAGCCAATAATAATTTTAATGAAAATGACCAAAATATTCAGCGAAACGATAAAAAAATATTCAAAAACCGTCAAAGCAATCGAAGAAAATAGTTTGAAGTAAATTTTTAGAAAACAACATTTTGCAATTTAATGCTTATGAAACATCTCTTTTTCGATTGGGACGGCACGCTTTGGGATTTTGAAACCAATTCGGCAAGAGCTTTAAAAAAAGTTTTTGAAAAACACAATCTTCAAAAATATTGTAAAAGCTTTGAAAATTTTATTGGCGAATATGAAATTCACAATCAATGGCTTTGGCAACTTTACAGGCAGGGAGAAATTAAAAAACAACAAGTGAGCGTAGAACGTTTCGGGCGAACTTTTCAAACTTTTGGAATAAACAATTCCGAATTTGCAGAGCAGTTTAGCGCGGAATATCTTCTAAATACCACTTTACAAACTCAATTATTTCCTTTTGCAAAAGAAATTGTTGTATATTTGCACTCGAAATATCATTTACACATTATTACAAACGGTTTTACGGAAGTTCAATATCCAAAAATTGAAAATTCGGGCATTGCAAAGTATTTTTCGCAAATCATTACTTCGGAAGAAGCCGGAGTTTTAAAACCCAATGCCGGTATTTTTGAAATGGCTCTCAAAAAAACAAATGCTAAAATCGAAGACTCTTGGCTTATTGGAGACGATTTAGAAGCCGATATTAAAGGTGCGGTAGATTTTGGTATGAATTGTATTTTTGTAAATTACAAAAAAAATGTTAATCCTTTCCCTAACATTTTGGAAATTAAAAATTTGGAAGAGTTAAAAAAAATATTTTAAATAAACAAAGCTCTCAGTTTAAAAAGTTTAAAAACAAAAAATTCACGCAAAGACGCAAAGTTTTATATTTCAATTAATTATGACTTCGTGCTTTTACAATTTTTCATAAAAAAAAGTTTTTAGACTAAACTCAATAAATCTGTAAAAATCTTTTTTACAAACTATTTTATACTAAAAACGGGATAAATTTTAATATTTATTTTAACGTAACTACAACTTTTCCAGAGTTTTAGAACTTTGGAAAAATTAAATAACAAACCGTTTGCAGTCTAACAAAAGAAAATTAATAATTAATTAAAAATAAATCCCTTGAACACATTATTTGAATACAATACGCAAAAGAAAAATCTTTTATTGCCCGAATACGGTCGCAATGTGCTTTTATTGGTAGAGCATTTAAAGCAAATCCAGAACAAACAAGAGCGCAACGAATTTGCTTTTCGTTTGATAGATTTAATGGGTGCAATGAACCCGCACTTGCGCGACATTGAAAATTTTAAGCACATTTTGTGGGACCATTTAGCCATAATGACCGATTTTAATTTAGACATCGATTGGCAATATCCTTTGCCTACGCCCGAAATTATTTACCAAAAACCTTCTAAATTGCCTTACAATCAAAACAAAATAGGCTTTAGATATTATGGAAAAACCATTGAACTGATGATTCAAGAAGCAAGTAAAATGGAGGATTCGCGCGAGCGTGATGTTTTAATTAAAACCATTGGCAATCACATGAAGAAGCAATACTTGATGTGGAACAAAGAAGTGGTAGAAGATAGTACGATTCTAAACGATATAGAATTTATAACCAATGGGCGCATTAAGCTCAGTCCCAATCTTAAATTGACCGACTCGCGCGATATTAAAACCAATTCGAGTGTTAATGCCAACATGAATACCAACGGAAATAAGAAAAAAAACAGACGATAATTTAATATAAAGACTGCAAACGGTTTATTATTTAACTTTTCCAAAGTTCTAAAACTTTGGAAAAGTTGTAGTTACGTAATAATAAATATTAAAATTTATCCCATTTTTAGTATAAAAGCGAATTTTCTTTCAAGTACTAAATAACGTAAACGATGGGTTCATCGAAAAGTTTATTGGTTTTTACTTTAATTTCGCTTTTGTGATAAACAATAGAATTTGGGGCTACGCTGTGTGTAAGCCAAACGTTTCCGCCTATTATCGAGTCGTGTCCTATCACAGTGTTTCCGCCTAAAATGGTGGTGCCGGAGTAGATAACTACATTGTCTTCGATGGTTGGGTGCCGTTTTTGATTGGCTTCTTCTTTACGCACATTGAGCGCGCCCAAAGTTACGCCTTGATAAATTTTTACATTGTTGCCAATGATGCACGTTTCGCCAATTACTATGCCCGTTCCGTGGTCTATAAAGAACGATTCGCCTATGGTTGCACCCGGATTTATATCTATTCCGGTGCGCGAATGTGCGTGTTCGGAAAGAAGTCGCGGCAACAATTGTATGCCCATTTTGTAAAGCGGGTGTACCAAACGATAAGTCAAAATAGCTCTAAAACCGGGATACGACATAATTATTTCTTCCATTGAAAAGGCTGCGGGGTCGAACTCTTCTATGGTTTTGGCATCTTTTTTTAGTTGCGAATAAACGCCCACTATTTGCGCAAAATAGTTTTCAACGGCTTGGTTGTAAGAAAATGGAATATTGGGTTTTAAATAAACAAGCAATTCTTTGAACAATAATTTTAATCGCTCCCACTCCAATTCTATATTGTTTTCGTTGATTATCATTTCCTTGCACACCGGAAACAAAAAATTTTCGAGCGAGTCTAAAAAACGAATTACTTTATCTTTTTTAGGGAAATTGTTATTCATTTTTGTATTATCGTTCAATATATTTTCAAAAAAAAGTTCTTTTGTCATAATTGAATGGTTAAATGGTTAAATGGTTAAATTGTTATACTTTAAACCGTTATAATTTGAGCTTTTGTTTTTATGTAGTGTCAGAAAGAAAACTTGTAAATTACTTTATTTCAATTTAATATATCAATAT
>DYNA01000119.1 GCA_020721325.1 Paludibacter propionicigenes | reverse complement strand
AATCATTCTCACACAAAAATTTGCCTTCTGATACTGACCAAATGCCTCCTGATACTGACCAAAAACCTCCTAACACTCACCAAAAACCTTCTAACACCCGCCAAAAACCTCCTAACACTCACCAAAAACCTTCTGACACACACCAAATGCCTCCTGATGCACACCAAAAACCTTTAGTAAGAAAAAAAAAACTTTAGTGAAAAAAAAAAAACATTAGTTGAAAAAAAAAACATTAGTGTCAAGACAAAAAACCTTAGTGTCAAGACAAAAACCCTTAATGTCAAGCCAAAAACCCTTAGTGTCAAGACAAAAAAGCTCTGAGACTCGCCAAAAATCATTAGTGTAAAGCCAAAAATCGTTAGTAAAACTTCATTTTTGTCATAATTTTGACAAAATGTCAGGTTTTACACCCCAAAAATCATTCTCACACAAACAAAAAAGCAGTCGGTTTCGCTCAAAGCCAAACCGCCTGCTTTTAATTACCACCCAGCCGTTTCAAGCGGCTAAGCGGTTCATTTTTTCAAAAAACAATACCTATTTCAATTTTTCAAATAAAAAAAAGACAACAATAGTTTGTTCTTTTTTTCTACAAATGCACGAATAAACTCAAATTCAATAAAAGAACAAAATTTTTTTTTCAATATCATTTTGTTGATTTTTAAAGAATTAAACAAACATTTAACGAACGATTGTAATTTTAGCAATTTTTAAAATTTTGAATCAACCATTTTTTCCAAAAAAATATTTATTTCAAATAAAAAAAAAATTTTACAAAAAAAGAAAAAAACAAATAAGTTTATTATTTTTGTTTCGCAAAGAAAATGAAATTTTTTATTTTTTTTATAAAACAAAAACAAAATGAAAATATGAAAAATAGTAGAATACTTATTATAATAACCGAAATAGACGGAACGCGCATAGCTGTATATCAGAATACTAACATGCTGTTTTTGAAAACAGTACGCCATAAGGAACAAGAACTTGACGCGCTTCTATCCATTGATGAGCAAGTAGATTATCGATTGAAAATAGTTTTGGAGGAGCTTAAAAATGCCGATATTAGAACCGACCTTATAAATGCAATTATCAGTAGAGGCGGTTTGCTAAAACCCATTTCTGCCGGAATTTATGAAATAAATGACGCTATGGTTTACGACTTGCAGCATGGCGAAAAATGGCACGAGGTAAATTTGGGTTCGTTGATTGCTCACCGTTTAACCGATGTTTTTAAAGGAGCTAAAGCCTATACTGCCGACCCTGTGGTGGTTGATGAAATGGACGATGTAGCTCGTTTTACTGGCTTGCCTCAATTTAGGCGAAAATCGATTTTTCATGCCCTCAATCACAAAGCTCAGGCGCGCAAATACGCCAAAGCCGTAATGAAACGCTACGAAGATTTGAATGTAATTGTGGGGCATTTGGGCGACGGCATTTCGATAGGTGCGCACCGCAAAGGGCGTGTTGTAGATGTGAATCAAACCCTCGACGGCGGTGGTGCTTTTTCGCTCGAAAGAGCCGGAAGTTTGCCCGAAGGCGACTTGGTGAGTATGTGTTTTAGTGGGCAATACACTGAAGATGAAATTTTGGAACTTATTAAAAATGACGGTGGTATGAAAGCATATATTGGCACATCAGACCTCCACGATATTGAATTTATGATAGCTAATGGCGATAAAAAAGTGATTGAAATTTTTGAAGCTATGGCTTATCAAGTCAGCAAATACATTGGTTCTATGTCGGTGGTTTTGAATGGCGATGTTGATGCCGTTATTTTAACCGGAAACATTGCTTACAATCAGCATTTTACCAATTATATTATTGAAAAAGTCAAATTTATTGCGCCCGTAGTGGTTTATCCGGGCGAATGTTTAGCCGAAGCCCTTTCAAATAAGGTATTGGGCTTAATGTCGGGTGAATTGCAACTCAAAGAATATGTATAATTCTACGATTTTATGATTGCACTTTAAATGGTAACTTGCCAACGTTTTTAAACTTTGGCAAAGTTTTAATTACTAAATATTTACATGAGAATTGAAACTCAAATTAAAGCTCTTTGTTGTAGAACAATGTACTATTTTTTTAGTAAATTTTAAAAAAAATCATTTTTTTTATTTTTATAAAATATTGATTAAAAGCATTATAAGTTATTAAATATTTATAAACTCTAAATTTGAATAAAAACATGAAAAAAATATTAAAAGTTTTGCTTATAATTATAGCTATTCCGGTGGTTTTAGTCGGAGGCTTGCTGGCTTACACTGCTATAACAGATTATAAGCCTGAAAAGGTTGAAAATGTTTTTAAAACAGATAAGGCTGATGTTTTAAACGACACATTGGAATATCAGTTAATGGTTTGGAACATAGGTTATTGCAGTTTGAGTGCCGATATGGATTTCTTTTACGATGGCGGAAAAAATGTTCGGAACACTGAAGAAAATACCAAGAGAAATTTTGAAGCCGTAAAAAATTTTGTAGCAAAACACGATTCCATTGATTTTTTTCTTTTGCAAGAAGTTGATAAAAAATCGAAAAGAAGTTATTACATTCAACAATATGACGAGTTGTCGAAACTACTTTCGGGTTATCAATCATTTTTCGGTGTAAACTACGATGTAGATTTTGTACCGCAACCGCTCACCGAACCTATGGGAGGCGTACTTTCGGGTGTAGCTACTTTTAGTAAAAAAATACCAAGTCAGTCCGATAGATTTTCATTTCCGGGCAATTTTGATTTTCCGGTAGGATTATTTATGCTCGACAGATGTTTTTTGGTAAATCGTTACCCGCTTGAAAATAAAAAAGAATTAATAGTTATCAATACTCACAACTCAGCCTACGACGACGGTACTTTGCGAAAAGGACAAATGAAATACCTTAAAAATATTTTGTTAGAAGAATATAATAAAGGAAATTATATCATTGTAGGCGGCGACTGGAATCAATCACCTCCTAATTTTAAACCTCAATTCAACGGGCATGTTTTTGATGATAAAGATTTTATGCCCATTGATGCCGATTATCTGCCAAACGACTGGAAATGGGTGTATTCTGCTCAAATACCAACCAATCGCAGGGTAATGATTCCTTACAAAAAAGGTGAAACGCCTACTACGGTTATCGATTATTTTTTAATTTCGCCCAATATCGAATCCATTGATAATAAAACGATTGACTTGGATTTTCAAAACTCTGACCATCAACCGATTTGGATAAAAATTAAATTGAAAAAATAGTTTTTTATTTTGAACGGAAAATGAATTTTGCTTTTCCCTTATGTTTTATGAATTTTAAAATAAGGCAGTAAGGTTTTATTTTCATTTTGTTTGAATTTTTACTAAGGCAGTAAGGTTGATTTTCAAACCCTTATTCCCTTAGTAAAAAGGATAACAAAACAAAATAAACCCTTATTCTCTTATTTTAAAATTCATAAAACATGCGTGAAAAGTAAAATTTATTTTTTGTGCAAAACAAACAGACCACTCTAATTCTTTGTGTTCTTCTATATGCCTTTGTTGTAAAATATTGATTTTCAATTTTCAACAAGTCTAATAAGTATTCTTCAAGCTATTGATACGACGACTTTCTGTTAAAAAAAGGCTAAATGTCTTGTTTAAAACTTTTAATAAACTCAACCGACTTTTCAATTTCTTTGTACATAACTACATCATTTTCAATAAAAGAAACTTTATTTCTATATTTTTCAATAAAATTTTCCAAAAAATCGGAAGTTTTTAAAGGTCTTCTAAATTCTAAAGCTTGTGCAGCGTTAAAAAGTTCAATGGCTAAAATTTTTTCTAAGTTTTGAATAACTTTTAACAAACGAATAGCACCATTTCCGCCCATACTCACATGGTCTTCCTGCTCATTGGACGAAGGAATGGAATCGATGGAAGTGGGCGTACTAAGTTGCTTGTTTTGACTAACCAAAGACGCCGCTACATATTGGGGAATCATAAAACCGGAATTTAATCCGGGCTGAGCAATTAAAAATTCAGGTAAATCGCGCCAACCCGAAATCAATCGGTAAACCCGTCGCTCTGAAATACTTCCAAGTTCGGAAAGGGCGATGCTTAAAAAATCAAACGCCAAAGCCAATGGTTGTCCGTGAAAATTTCCTCCCGAAAGGATTTTATCTTCATCTACAAAAATGGTCGGATTGTCGGTAACGGAATTGATTTCGGTTTCTAAAACGCCTGCCACATAATTAATTGCATCTTTTGAAGCTCCGTGAACTTGGGGAATACACCGAAAAGAATAAGGGTCTTGAACATGTTTTTTTGGGCGTGTAATCAATTGGCTTCCTTGTAAAATTTTATTAAAAAACTTGGCAGTTTCAATTTGCCCTTTGTGCGGTCTAAGAGTGTGCAAACTTTCGTAAAAAGGGTCTAATCTGCCATCGAAAGCCTCCAAAGAAATTGCCGAGATAATATCGGCAAGTCTGGATAATTTGAAAGCACTCAAAAGTGCTAAAACACCATGCGAAGCCATAAACTGAGTCCCATTGAGCAAAGCCAAACCTTCTTTTGATTGCAAATCAATGGGTTGCCAATTAAATTTTTCGAGTATTTCGCGCGATTCATACTTTTTTCCATGGTAACGAACTTCTCCTTGACCAATTAAAGGTAAAAATAAATTTGCCAAAGGAGCCAAATCGCCCGAAGCACCCAACGAACCTTGGTCGTGTACTACGGGATATATTCCCCGATTGATAAAATCGATAATTCGCTCAACAGTAATTAGTTGCACTCCCGAATTTCCATACGAGAGTGCGTGTGCTTTTAAAAAGAGCATTAATCGGATTGTTCGCGGTTGCAATTCTTCTCCAACGCTGCAAGCATGAGAAGTAATTAAATTGTGCTGCAATTGCGATGATTGTTCGGGAGAAATGCTATGATTGTGCAAAGCACCAAAGCCGGTAGAAATTCCATAAATGGGTTCATTTTGACTTTTCATTTTTTCATCTAAATAGTTTCGGCATTTTTGAATGCGCAAACGCGATTCTTCGGATAATTCAATTCTATAATTTTTAAAAATAATGTTTTCGATGTCCGAAAAAGTTAATTTTTTAGACGTAATGACGTGAATTTTATCGTGAGTTCTCATTGTTTAAAAAAAAAGCAACTTATTTTTTTTGAAAAAAACAATTTGTATTTGGTTTATAATAAAATTTTCTGAAGAATAAATTTATTCAAAAAACTCTTAAAAACTCAACTTTTGCTGAGTTATACTTGTTAAAAAAAAGTGCATTTACAAACAAGTAAATTGTGCTTTTACAAACGGAGCAAAGTTTGCGAAAGTAATTTTTTAAAAATTCCTTCAATAAAAAAAGCAAATATAATATGCTTTTTATTTGTGTGCATATTAAATTTGCTTTTTATGTTTTTAAACAGAATAAATCAATTGAACACAAAAGAAGTGAGCAATGAATATTCGAGTTGTTGTAAATTAATAATCAATTAGTTATATTATAAATTTACAACAAAGCTATTGAATATAAGTACTGTAAAAGATACTTTTTCACGTAAAAACGTTAAATGTTTATTCGTTTAAAATTAAAAATTTTGCGAAATTGTTTTTTTACGTGATTTCTTTGTTTTTGACCTTTTTTTATACCAAACATATCAATCTATCGATTTCAGTAACCGTTTTTTACCAACTTTCAATGTGAATTTGTCCGGCTTCTTTTTTTGTATGTTCTTTAAACCCTTCATTTGCCAAAACAATTTTCATTGCTTCTACCATTTTCGGATTTCCGCAAAGAAAAATATGAGTATTTTCGGGTAAAAGATCAAATCCAAAAGCATTATCAATGGTTTTATCTACCCAAATGTCTTGTACAAATTTAGTTAAGCCGCTCCATTTGGCAGCTTCACGTTGTGGTTCTAAAATGGTTGGCAAATATTTTAGTTTGCTCGACAGACTTTCTAAAAGAACAAGTTCAGAGGAATATCCCAAATCCCAAGAATTGGAAGCACCATGCAAAACGGCAATTTTTCCGGTTCTTGTGCCTAACGCATCGGAGCGAAGCATACTCATATAAGGTGCAACTCCGGTTCCTGTGGCTACTAAAACTACGTTTTGCTCAGGCGAAACTTGGTCTAATGTAAACATGCCAACGGCTTTTTTTCCCAATTCAATTTTATCGCCTATATTTAAAGCAAACAAACGTGGAGTCAATGCACCCGAACGTACCAAAGTGATATAAAACTCAATAAATTCGTTGTTTTTAGACGAAGAAGCGATAGAATAAACCCTACGAATTATTTTATCGGGGGCAACCGGTTCGCTATCGGGGTCAGAACCCTCCACTCTGTTAGCTGAACCCGGCAAGCCTAATGCCGCAAATTGTCCTGCGCTAAATTGGGGCAATTCCCAACCATCGGGAGCTATTCTAAATATTTTCATCGTAGGCGACACTTGCATAATATGTGTTACTACTGCATTCATAATTCTATTGTTTTGTGAGTTATGTAAGTAATTATTATTTCTAAAATGATTCTTTTTTTTTGCAAATATCTTTATTTTTTTTTTATTGTACAAATAATAATTGATATTTAAACTTTGGTTTAAAAAAGCATTTTTAATAGACTTGTTTCAAATTGAAAATCAAGCTTTTACATCATAGAACATTAAAAAAAAACAAAGAACACTAAGCATTAGCCTTCTTTATGTGCTTTGTGTGCTTCTTTGTGCCTTTGTGGTGAATATTTTTTTTCTCTTTATAGCTTATTTTATCTAATTATTTGATTATTAATTTTCAACAAGTCAAATTTATGTTTTCAAAACATAAACTTGCAAAAAAAAAAGTTTACAAAAAATAATTGATGGTTTCCATGAGCAAAAGCTCCTTGTCGATAGGTACAACGCCCACTTTTTCGCAAACCAAACCACCGGCTAAGTTTGCTATTCGTGCAGCTTTGCTTACCTCTATACCCGATGCCAAACACAGTGCCGATACGCTTACCACCGTATCGCCCGCTCCCGAAACATCGGCTATTTGCCTAATTTCGGCTGGAATCACTTCGTATTGGTTCTCTTCAAACACAAAAACACCCAAGTCGGAAAGCGTTGTTACTATGTATTTTGCATTTAAAATCGTATTCAATTGTTTAGTTGCCTCAAAAAGTGCCTCAAAATCGGATTTTTTTATTTCTATTTTTGTACCTTCTTTTAATTCCTTAAAATTGGGTTTAAAAAAAGTTACATTTTTGTATTCCAAAAAATTTCTTTTTTTGGGGTCAACCAAAGTTGGAATTTCTTGTGCATTGGCAAGTTTTACAACTTCATGAATGATTTTAGGAGTAATCACTCCCTTATCATAATCTTCAAATACGATGGCATCAATTTTTTCATTTGCTACCAACGAATAAATTTTACGTATCAACAGGTCTTCTTCCGTTTCATTTAAAGGCGTATCTATTTCTCTGTCGAGCCTAAGCAATTGCTGATTGTTACTAATTATTCGGGTTTTTGTGGTTGTAACTCTTTCAGAAGAAATAATAATTCCTTGGCTACATAAATTTTCATTTTTTAGCAATTTGTTAAAAATATCGCCTTTATTGTCGTTTCCTACCACCGAAGCCAAAATAGCTTTTGCCCCAAGTGCTTTGATGTTTAAAGCCACATTAGCCGCACCGCCCAAACGGTTTTCTTTCTTTTGGCTGTTTACAATCGGCACCGGTGCTTCGGGCGAAATACGCGATACTTTGCCCCAAACATAAGCGTCTATCATTACATCGCCTATAATAAGAATTTTTTTTGTATTAAAATTTTTAAATAAATCGAATAGTTCTTGTTTTTGCATTTTCATAAAATGGATAAAAAAATTACAATGCTATAATGTTTTCTATTTTTTCTGCTTTTTGGTAAACGGCAATAATTTCATCTACGTTTTGGGTTGTTTCTAAAAACGTGATGCTTATATATTTATCGTTTTTAGAAAGTTTTGTTTTAAAATCAGTCCCTTTTTTTGCCAATAATTTTACTTTTTCAATTAATTCGGGTACATTCGGAATCATAAATTTAAACATATACAAATGCGGAAAACATGTATCTTTCAGTTTATCGCGCAATCCTGCGTATTTATCGTGCATTTTTTTTTGTAAAGTAAATAAAAAAACTCTGACAAATTCATTGTCAGAGTTCTTATTTTTAAAACAATTTTATTTTATTCTATGAAAATTTTTTCTGTTTTGGTATCGCCGCCCGAAATCACTTTTACAATGTAGTTTCCGGTTTCAACCTCTAAATTTAAAACGGTTTGGTTGTTTTCTAAGGTTTGTTCCATTATTTTTTTACCCAAAACGTTGTAAATTTCTACTTTTGAATGGCTCAAATCGGCTGTATTCAAATTAATGTATAAGTTTTGTTGGTTGGCAAAAACTTTTATTGAACTACCGTCAGCTATTTCAACTTGGGTAGAAGTAGGGTTGAACAACAAGTTGAAACGACCGGGGAATTCGCCTACTGCCGAAGTAAATGTATATTGAGCCGTTGAGTTTAAGCTAATTTTCTCTCCGTTGTAAGTATCTTCCAAATACACAGGGAAATTTGAATCGAAATTGTAATCTGATACACTAATGGTATAAGTGCCGGCAGTCATTACTCTAAAACCAACCGGACGAATGAAATCTTCAATTACCGTTTCGGGCAATACATCAACTATTAAGTTGGCATTGGTTTCGGTAACCGAGTAAATTCCGGGCATGGCGTTGTTCCAAGAGAACATTTTTACACCGTCGTAAGCAGGGTCGTAGTCGGTAGTTACACCTTCTAAATCGGTAAAATAAAGCAACATTTCGCTGGTTAAATTATTTCCCGAAACATTGAAACGAACCGAATTGTTTATTGTTTTGGATTTATCCGATTTTTTTAAGAAAATAACATTGTTGTGCATTTTGGCAGTTTGTGGAATAGTAATCGAATTTGTAGCACCAGTTACATAGTAAGCAAAAGCCTGTGTAGCTGCTAAATAGCGAGTTCCTCCGTTTGTAGCATCACCTGTTGAATTATTATACGAAGCATAATCGTTTCCATTGTAAATATAGAAAGTATTTCCTATACCACTTCCGGTAACTTCTTCTAAATCAATAGCTGAAGTAAATTTATTGGCTAACAAATGCACACCGGTTTTTGTTATTCCGTTTCCTAAATTGGTATAAGAGACGTTGCTCACAATAATATCGGCACCGCTATACAATGCACCAGTAAAAGGAACAGTTTTGTATTGATTATCGAAAGTTATATAACCTAAATTTTCGTCCATAGTACCGGAGCTTATTTGTTTCCATTCATAAGCAACTTCATCTAAATAGAATAAATTGTTATTGTTCGCTTGATTTACTCCGGCAACATTCATATTTTGTACGGGGCTGCCTATCATGTGCCATTCGGCTCTGGATAAAAAACGATTGAAAACTACGTTTCCTTCGGCGGTAATATGAGTGTCATCTGTATTATAATTAATCAGAGAGCCGGGTGCGCCTGAATTGCCGGGGCTATTGATAATTAGTTGATTATCTGCACCTTTGATATGTATGCTGCTTCCAGCTTTTACAGTAACCATTCCGCCCGGATTGATGTATAAATCCTGAGCTGAAACTTTAAAATCAACAGCTAAAAAAGCTATTGCAAGAACCAAAATAGTGTATAGTTTTTTCATTTATCTAAAGTTTTTATATTTTAATTTCTTTTTTAAAAATTATGATTAAAGCTAAACAAATAGCACATTTTAATTAACGCAAGATATTCGTTTTTTTTTATTTGACAAAGAATTAAATTAATTTTTTATGAAATTTCATGTTTTTTTTTTATTTTTTTTTACATCTATTTAAAAATTAATAAATTACATTTTTTTTATTTCAAAAAAAAAAAAAAAAAAATGGTTTTAAAAGTATGTTTTTTAAATAAAAAATTAAAAAAAATAAAATAATTTCTATTAATTACTATTATTTTTGAAAAATATGTTCTTTTTTTATCGTATTTAAAAGTTTTAATTTTAAGAAAACTTGGGCAAGTGTCAAAACATCTTTTCTGCAATACCGCTCTATTCTATCTAAATCATTTTCAATGTAATAGACCGATGCTACTTGACTTCCGTCTATATCGTCTTTGGGGCTTTCTAAGCCGAAAAGGTATGCCAACAGATTGAGCGAAGTAAAATGTTTGTAGTCGCCGAATTTCCACATTTCCATCGTGTCTAAGTGCATGATTTCCCAAGGCTTTTTGCCCGAAATATCGAGCGATTTGGGCAGTTTGATGCCATTGACCAACATTCGCCGCGCTATAAACGGATAATCGAACTCTTTGCCGTTGTGAGCGCACAAATAAATGTCATGTTTCTGTTTCTCAAACTCTTGAAGCGATTGAGAAAAGTCTTCCAACAATTCTTTTTCGCTGTGCGAAAAAAACGACTTTTGATAAAGATGAGGTTCGCCTGCTTTCATTTTAATTATTCCTACCGAAATGCAAACTATTTTTCCAAACTCGGCATAAATTCCGGCACGTGTGTAAAGTTCTTCGGCAGTTTTTTCTTCTTGCTGTTGCAAATATTTTATTTTTTTCGACCAAAGTTCTTTTTCTATTTCCGGTACTTCGCCAAAAGCGGCATATTTGGGTACGGTTTCTATATCCAGAAAATAAATTTGTTCTATCATTTTTTTTGAAAATTATTTTTTTATGTGGTTTTGGATTTTTTTTGAAAAAATATAAAAATAAGCTATACTGAAAAAATGGATAAATTTTAATTTGTTCTATCGCGTAACTGCAAGTTTTTCAAAATTTTAGAACTTTGCCAAAGTTTAAAAACTTTGGCAAAGTTACTCTTCACTTTTCACCCTTCACCCTTGATTACAAAGAGCCAATCATTTTTTTTGGGTTCACCCAAAGTGTAAATTGCTCGTCGGTGAGTAAATTCAAATCTAAGGCGGCTTGGCGGAGTGTTAAATTGTTTTTGTGAGCATATTTGGCTATTTTGGCGGCATTTTCGTAACCTATGTGAGTGTTGAGTGCCGTAACCAACATGAGCGACTGTTCCAATTTGTCTTGGATAACACTGTGATTGGGTTCGATGCCCACAGCCAAATTGTTGTTGAATGAAACGCACGCTTCGCCAATTAAATTAGCCGATTGCAAGAAATTATAAATCATTACGGGCTTGTAAACGTTCAACTCAAAATGACCATTTGAACCACCAAAATTAATGGTTACATCATTTCCAAAAACTTGACAGCAAACCATAGTAAGTGCCTCAACCTGAGTAGGATTCACTTTTCCGGGCATAATGGAAGAGCCGGGTTCGTTTTCGGGAATAATCAACTCGCCAATGCCACTTCTGGGACCGGAAGCCATCAAACGAATGTCGTTGGCTATTTTCATTAGGCTAACGGCAACGGTTTTCAGTGCGCCGTGTGCTTCAACAATGGCATCGTGAGCGGCTAAGGATTCAAACTTGTTTTCGGCAGTAACAAACGGATAACCAGTTAATTGAGCTATCACTTCGGCAACTTTCACATCGTATCCTTTGGGCGTATTGATTCCGGTGCCAACGGCTGTTCCGCCGAGAGCCAATTCTTGCAAATGAGGCAAGGTATTTTTAATGGCTTTGATGCCGTGATTGATTTGCGACACATAGCCCGAAAACTCTTGCCCCAGCGTAAGCGGCGTAGCGTCCATCCAGTGCGTTCTGCCAATTTTTACCACATCGGCAAAGGTTTTCGATTTTTCCTGCAAAGTATCTCTAAGCATTTCCAAACCCGGAATGGTTTTTTCTGCCAAAGCAGCGTAAGCCGCTATGTGCATGGCAGTTGGGAAAGTATCGTTTGACGATTGCGATTTGTTCACATCATCGTTGGGGTGAATGTAGGTTTTTCCTTCGCCCAATTTTTTGCCCTGCAAAACGTGTGCGCGATTGGCTATTACTTCGTTTAGATTCATGTTCGATTGCGTTCCCGAACCGGTTTGATAAATAACCAAAGGAAATTCGCTGTCCAATTTGCCTTCCAAAATTTCATCACACACTTGCGAAATCAAATCTTTTTTATCGGCAGCCAAAACGCCTAATTCATAGTTGGTTATGGCAGCCGCTTTTTTCAAAAAGGCAAAGGCTTTAATGATTTCTTTTGGCATTTTAATTTCGCCAATTACAAAATTTTCTTTCGAGCGTTGAGTTTGCGCTCCCCAATATTTATCGGCAGGCACTTTTACTTCGCCCATGGTGTCTTTTTCTATTCTGTATTCCATTGTTTTATTGTATTTTTTGTTTGTTGGTTTTTATTTTTTTTTATTTTTATGAAAATTAAAGTACAAAGAAAATAAAATCTTTGTATTTTTTATAAAAAAATTAGTTTTTTTTAATAAAAAGTTTTAATTTTGTTAAAACAATTGATAGAAAATTTTTTAGACAAAATAATTCAAAAATATTAAAAACAAGTCCACTATTTTAAGGTTTTTTTTTCCTTTTTTTTGTTTTTACAAAAAAAAATAAAAATCGAATAATTTATTATTTTTCTTATAAAATAAGCACTATCAATTTTTGGTATTGGACAGAAACAATTGATTAATGCTCTGATTGATACGTTGGTTGTAAAATAAAAGCCAAAAACCCAATTTTTTAATTTTTAAATTATTTACAAAAAAAATCTTTATGAAACATTTGATTTTATTTTTATTAGCAAGCCTTGTTTTATCGTGCAACTCGCTCAATGATTCAAACGATTACGTAGCCGAAGCCAATGTGGGCGTAAACGAAGAATTAATGCAAGCTGAAAATTTTTTTGAATTTTCTTTGGGTAGCGACAAAGTAAAACTCAAATTGCACGAAACGCCGCTTAGTCCGATTTTGTATTTTAGCCTTCACGACGACGAAAATACGGCTGTGGGTGCTATCGAATCGCTGCTGGATTGCAATTTCAACGGACGTTTTTTGGAATTGAACCAAAATGATAAGCGTTTGGTGGTTTTCAATTTCAAAGAAGCGGTTTATAAATTCGACCCTAACCGTATTTTCAGCAAAATAGGCACCAAAGCTACTTTGGAAAAATATGGAAACTACTCCGATGAAGCAGCCGAAATAGTGAATGATTTTGCCGGTTTTATTACCGACAGTTTGCTAAAAAATGTTGAAATTATTGTGGCAATTCACAACAACGGCGAGAATGAATATTCCATACTCGATTATCAAAAAGGAGGAAAATACGAAAACGATGCTCAAATGGTTTTTATAAACGAAACGGAAGATGTGGACAATTTTTTCTATGTAACGGACAGTTTATTTTTTAATTTTTACAAAAAAAACGGGTATAATGTTTTGTTGCAAAACAATAAAAATGTAACCGACGACGGTTCGCTTTCTGTGTTTTGTGGTTATAAGCAAATCAAATACATCAATATAGAAGCTCAAAGCGGTAGTTTGGAGAAAAATATAGAAATGATAAAATTTACCAATAAAATTTTAACTGATTCAGTATATTTTCAGTAATTTTTTTGCAAAAAGTTTGTTTCATTTTTTATTCATAGCCTTAAATTCGTAAGTATTTCTTTCATTGATAGATAGTCAATGTATTATTTTTTTGTACTCTACATGACATTTTTTTTGTTGGCTAAATTCTAATAATTTTACAAGTCTG
>DYNA01000118.1:4853-13651 GCA_020721325.1 Paludibacter propionicigenes | reverse complement strand
CAAAAAGGATAGTCATTTCAGATTTTAACAAATGGTTTTCTGCTTCAAGCAAATCAATTTTTTGCAATAATTCCTGATATGTTGGTTCTGTTTTCATGTTTTCAATTATTTTGCACCCACTATTGGCATACCTAAAACACCCTACCCTGTTAGAGTTAAATCAAAATAAAAGCTTAAAATTATGACCTCCTTCAAATATAAAAAGTAGCAGCAAATAGCCCGTGCCGTTTCACACCTGTTTCCTACCTGCAAAATTACATATTTTTAATCAAAAATCAAAGCTTTTTTGACTTTTTCTTTGCACTATTTTACATTTTACGGGTTTTTTATTAGACTTGTTGCAAATTGATATTCACGAATTTATAATCTATTTAGTGTTAGAAAGAAAACTTGTAAATTACTTTATTTCAATTTAATATATCAATATTTTGATTTGAATGTTTTGAAAAAACTCTGTGGCTCTCTGTGCCTTCTCTGTGGTTCTCTGTGTAATGAAAAAAATTATAACACAGAGTTTCACGGAGAAGGCACAGAGAGCCACAGAGTAATTCATTCAGTAAAACAAACATAAATAATTAATTTATTGATAGTTGAAAGTTTTCTTTCAAACACTATTTACGGTCTGACCGATGCTATTCATTATACATGCTTTAGAGTATAGCCAACCGTCAGACCGGACAAGCCGGTCGGACGGAAGTTTAATAAACAATGTAATTTGTAATATAAAAATTTGTAAACTATTGAAATTCAATTTACAACAAGTCTAATCTTTTTTTATTTGTTTTGGTAAAATAATTAATGATTGATTATAATCATTTGGTCAATATATGCTTTATTAACCAATCCATTCATATTTTCATTAAAGTCATCGTACTTAAGCTCAATAATGTTTACACCTTCTTTGAGATAAATTTCGATAGAATTTGTAAAACCCCAATTGTTCCATTCGTCTTTTCCGCGTTGAGGCATTACAATAGTACCAACAAACTTTTTATTTACATACAAACTTCTAATGGCACATTTATTATCGGAAGTAATTGTATAAGAGCCGTTAGCATATCTAAAATTAGCCATACAAGTTTGATTTTGGTCGCTGACCAATTTGAACTGAATGTTGGTATTTTTATAACGAGTCGTTTCTATGTATTTGGTATAAAAGTCGGTGCTATCTACTTCCGACTGAGCAAATTCCTCAGCTTGGTAAGTTGTGTAAGAAAAAGGAGAAGCAACAACAACAGGCTCGCTCAAAAAAGATTCCATATCATTGGCTATAGCCGAAACCTGATATTCGCGATAGCTTTCGCCCTGAACAATGGTCAAAACAGTATCGGTGGTGGTAGAAACATATTTTCCATTTCTGAAAATAGCATATCTGTCGGCATTTTTAATTTTCTTCCAAGCTATTTCGCCCGAAATTAAGCGTTCCAACTTAGGAGTAGCCAAATTAAATTTATTTTCAACCAGATTTATTTTGTCTTCTTCCCAATTGTTATCCATTTGAATACGAACTCTGTGCTTGCCTTTGAGCGAAGCCGGTATTTTAAATTCCGTAAGTTCTTCGTCATCTAAATACATATTTTTTATTTTAGAACCGTATCCTTCAATTTTAATTTCGAGAAGAGCCTTTCGATATTTAAAATTTGTTAGTGTTCGGTTTCCATAATATTCAGCCGGAATTAAGGGTTGAAATTCTAAATCATTAATATTAAATTTCATACCAAAAAAAACACGGTAAAACATAGCCAAATTTCCGGCAACACTCCACAACTGTCTATCGGAATTGATTTGAGTGCCTTTATAACTTCCGGTTTGTGCTACCATGTTTTCTTTGTTGGTCAAAAACAAGGCGGCTTGCCTCCAAGTTGTTGCCAATCCGTAACTTACGGCAGTTGTGTTTTGAGTTTTGGCGGCAGCCAAAGTATAAAAAGCATTTACAAAGGGCCAAATGGAATTGTTGTGATAAGCAGGAATATTGGGTATTTGCGGATAAAAACAAGGAGTTCCGTAATTTAATACTTCCACATTTTGCACAATGGATTTTTGCTGTTGCAAATTAGCCACATCAAATAAAACAGTTAAAGCCTCGCCAAGAGTTTCGCTGCGCGGCGAGCGAACCTGATACACGCGACCGTAAAGATATTCGGCATAATAACCTTTTTTGGAAATCCACAAATAATCGTTGATGGCTTTTTTAAGTTCCTGAGCTTTCTCCAAATAGGTTTCTGATTCTTGACGTCCGAGTTCATAAGCCATTAGGCTGAGAATGTTAAGCGTTTGATAATGAACAGCATTGGTGCTTAAACACTGCGATTTGTAAATATCAACGGGTTCTAACCACTTTGGGTAGCTTTGTTCGCGCCAATCGAGAAAAGACTGCTCGCCATAATAAAGCCCCGTATGCGGATTGCGAAGGGTTTTCAAATCGGTTTTCACCGAATTTTCAATCACCGGATAAGCAAAATAAAGCCATTCTAAATCGCCTGTAACTTTAAAAATTTCCCAAGCCGCTAAAGCCCAAGTGGTTCTATCAGAAGAAACAGGCCACGAACCGCCTGTGCCGGTGTCTTGAATAATTTTTTCATTTTTTACTTTTTGTTTCAGGCTTTTCATAGCTATTTCAGGAGCTATAATTGCCAACGAAAGCAAAGTACTATAACTAACATCGCGCGTCCAAACACCTTTCCATTCTTTACCGGTATCGAAAAGCGAGTCGGCAGTCGTATTTAAAACCAGCTCTTCAAGCGACAAATTGTAAAGGGCATTGAGCATGGTTTGCTCGCTTTCAAATCGAGGATATTTTGAAATATCTTGGCTCAATTTCCATGTTTTTTGAACATCACTTTTTTTCAAAGAAGGATTAAAAGTCAGTGTAATGGCGTAAATTCCATCGTGATTATCGTCAGACATTTGCAAATCTTCGCGCTGAAAATTCCATGAAAGCGGAGCCGTGCTTCCGGCTATGTTTATGCTTTTGAATTGGTCTTTCCAAAGCGTATCGCCCGAACTTAAAATGTAGAAATTATTGGTTTGAAAGGCTTTAAAAACATGTCGTACATCGAGAAAGAAAGTAACTTTAGTATTTTCTTTAAAAAATTCTCCCGCTCCTTTGCCTTCTTTTTTAAAAAAACGTTTCCCAAAAACAATGGTATCGGTAGCTACCATTGAAGCGTTTGGATTGATAATTAAAATGTGATTTGCCCCAACCGCCATTTCGTTGTCGGTTTTATTAATTCCGAATTTAATTTCCATAGTGGTACTTAGCGACTCGGGCGAGGTATAATTGGAAATGATTTCGTTTTCAGATTGAGCAATGGAAGTATATTTTCCGTCTAAAACACGCGAATCGTGAAATTCAAAAGCCGAATTTTTATACAAAACGCCTATTTCTTTTTCGGCACTGCAAGCCCAAGCAAAAAAGAATAATGCAAATCCAAATTTTTTCATCATTTTTCTGAATTTAATTCAAAATATTTTTAAATAAAAAAAGTTTTTTTACAAATAAACCTTTGTAAATGTAAAATAATAATTACTTTTTTTGCGAAACAAAATTAAATGTTTTTTATCGAAAACCACAATTTTTTATAAAAAAAATTTAACTTTTTGAACTATTACCACATTCTATTGTTATTTTTTTTAAGGAATTTTTTTTTTAACATTCTTTACAAACTTTTTTTTATAAAAACCAATTTCAAATACCAAAATAATTAATAATTTTGTTGGGAAAAAAATATAAAATCGATATTTTAAAAAATGGCAGAATTAAAAACAAAACAAAACGAAGCAAATGCAATCGAATTTATCAATTCTTATGCAGATTCGGAGCAAAAACGCAAAGATAGTTTAGAACTATTGAAAATAATGAGCAATTTATCGCAAAAAGAACCCAAAATGTGGGGCGATTCGATAATTGGTTTTGGTAGCTATCATTACAAATCGGAACGAAGTCGGCAAGAAGGAGATTGGTTTTTCATTGGTTTTTCGCCACGAAAAGCCGCCATTTCACTCTATATTTATTCCGGTTTACCACAACAGGAAATTTTACTAAACGAATTGGGAAAATATAAAATGGGAAAAGGTTGTATTTACATAAAAAAACTATCGGATATAAATCTGGAAATTTTAGAAAAAATAATGTCTGAAACCATCGTTTTTTTACAATCGAAAAACAAATAAAAAGGTAAATTAGAAATAATCAAAATACTGAAAAGAGCAAAATAATAGATTTTTGATTATGGTTCAAATCCAAAAGGTGTTAGGTTTGCGAAACCTAACACCTTTGGAAACTCAATCCAACGTTTTTGATACGTTAGGGAATTTTTAAAAATTAAAAATTTAAGTATTTTTTATTTTTTCAAAAATACGGCTTTTTTTACAAAAGACTGATTAGAAGTCTGAAGTTTGTAAATATATACACCGGCATTAATTTTATTGCCGAAATTGTCAGTTGCATTCCAAGTTATGGAATAAGGCGATTTGCGCAAAAATTGATTGTCGATAAGTATAGCAACTTTATTACCCGAAATGTCGTAAATAGAAAGCGTAACGTAATCATCTTGAGCTAAAGTGAAATGAATCTGAGTTGTTTCAGTGAACGGATTGGGTGCATTGTGCAGCAAATCTGTAATTAACTCAGGAATAACAATTTGAGGCTCGTCCAAAGTAACATCAACAAACCATTTTTTTTCAATTTGATATTCATTATCAAAAATAACCGATTTAATTTCAAAAAAACCTAATTTATTAAAAGTATAATCAAAAATATTTTCGTTATTTTCAATTCTTTTATCATTTACATACCAATTTTGGAAAATTTCAGAATCGTAATCTTCGGCAATGTATTCAAATTTTAATTGTTTATTTAATTGTAAATCAATATTTTCCGTTTCCGGAGAAAATTGTTTTACAATTGGAGAATCATTAATTTCTTTTACAATTATATGAACGCTTTTTTGAGCAAATCCACCACTATTGTCTGATACAAAGAAAGTTATAAGCTCTTCGCCATTCCAATTTTGTGGAGTATTACTCATGATTACATTCAAATTGGTTTCTTGAATTTTAATGTTATCACTATCTTGCCAGTCCAATGAAAAACTGGTTTTCTTATTATCTATATCAAAAATATACCTTGAGAAATCAGAAATATAGACATTATCTTCATAAAAAATTAAGGTATCAGGAAATAATACAACCGGAGGGTCATTAACCGGATTGCAAGTTACATTAATTTTTTGGCGAATTTGAAAAGCATTACTTACAGCCGTTAAATAAAAAAATCCTATTCCATTCCAATTTTCATTTTTAGAGCGAACGGATAAAATATTATCATTTTGCCAAACAATTAAATTTTCACAAACCGAATCTATAGTGAAAATAAAACTTTCAATGGGAGAATCAATATCTGTAACAGTCTGAAAAACATCAACTTCAGTATAAGAATCTTCTTCATAATTCAAAGAAATAGTTTGATTGAAAAAAGGAGCATCATCTACGGAATTTACAATAAAAGTAATATTTTTTTGAATAGAACTTTCCAAATCGTTCACTTTTAGTGTAAAGGTTTCTGTTCCAAACCAATCCGGCGCAGCAGAAAAAAGAAATTTTTCATTTTCGACAGAATAAAATATTTGGGTATTTCCTTCGAGTTGAAATGTTAAATCGGAAAGAGAATTGTCAATATCATGGGCAATTTTTGAAAATTCAAGAGTTAAATCCTCATCTTCATTGAAATAAAATGTATTCTGCACAATAAAAAAAGGCTCGTCGTTTACCGGTTTACAGATTATCAAAACCGTATCGTTGTTGGCTATTTCTCCATCAAACACCGTAAAAATAATTTCCCCTTCACCATTCCAATTTTCAGATAATGGTAAAATTTTTATTTCATAATTATCCTGTTTTGATAAAAGAAAAGTAGAATTTTGATTAAACCACGACAAAACTAATTCGTCTTTAACATCGTCAATATCAGAGATATAATTCTCAAAATTAAAAACAATGCTTTCATCTTCCCAAAAAAGGAGTGTATCGGGAAAATTAATTTCGGGAGCATCATTTACCGGATTTACTTCGATTTGAATATTTTTTGAAATTTCGTATTCTCCATCAGTTACCCAAAATACCAAATTTGTTTTCCCATTCCAATTGCTTTCTTTTGCAGAAAAATGACAAATACTATCGGAAAAAACGATATTTATATTCTCATTTTCAGCAAAATAGACATTCAATTGGTCAAAAGTATTATCGATGTCGTTTATAAATGGTTTCAAATTTAAGGTAGCAAACTCGTCTTCGTTAAAAATAACATTTGTTTTTGATGCGGTTGGAGAATCATTTACCGGAAGACATTTAACTAAAACCGTATCTGGAATGCTCATCGGTTCGTTGTCAATGTAGAAAACAATTTTTGATTCGCCGTTCCAATTTTCATTTACCGAGCGAATTTTGATTTTTTTATCTTTCTCTGTAATGATTAAATTATTATCACTTTCCCATTTAATAATTATATCTGATAATGGTTTTGAAAGATTAAATAAATAAGGTGTTATGTCAAATTCAATAAAATTATCTTCTTGATAATCAATATTTTCAAACATATCAATTTTTGCTATTTCTGTTACATTCAAATAGCGAATAAAAATAGATGAAAGATTGCTTTCTAATGATTCGCTATCTTTTACTTTAATTGGAATTTTTAAAGTTCCAACAAAATCGGTAACCGGAATAATCGTGTCGCCAGATACTGTATAATTTTCATTTTCAAACAATTGAAATGAAAAATTTGTAAAATCAGACTCTTCTACATCAAAAATTGATAATTCGGTAATTTTAACTATTTGCTTTTCATTTTTGAGTTTATAAAATAAAGGTTCATTTAAAATTACGGGTGCATCGTTTACCGGATTACAATAAACTAAAATGGTATCTTTTACAGAAAACTGCCCATCTGAAATTTCAAAAAATAGTGTATCGTTTCCAAACCAATTTTGATTCTTTGATTTTAAATAAAACCCATTGTTTTCTACAATAACATCAATAAAGTGATTTCCAGAAATTTGTATTTGGAGTTCATTGAATTGATTATCAACATCTGAAATAAATTGAAAAAAAGAAAAATTGTCTGAAACATTGTCTTCGTAGAAATGAATTTGTGCCGGAAAATTTATTACCGGAGAGTCGTTTACGGGTAAAACTTCAACTTGAAAATAGAAAATTTGGCTCAAATTATTTTGAGATTGTTGGTCGTTCAGCACAATCGGAATGTTCAAAATTCCGGTAAAATTTTTGTTTGGAATAATCGAATCTTGATTTAAAACGGTATAATTTTCTCCATCTCCGATTTCAATTTTTACCGAATTATTTTCAATATCGGAATAAACTAAATCAGACAGAGAAATAGAGAAAGTATCTTCTTCTAAAACCGAAACCGGCTGTTGATTATGAATTATAGGCGCATCATTAACGGGTAAAACATTGATTTTCAAATTAAAAATAGAACTTAAATTGTTTTCACTGCTACCGTCGGAAACCTGAATGGGAATTGTTATTTCGCCAAAATAATTTTCATTGGGTACAATTTGATTGTTTACAATTTGATAATCAGAACCTTCGCTAAGTAAAAATGTAAAATTTACAGGATAATTGTTATCGATGTCAAAAACCGTAAAGTCTTGAAATCTAATTGTATAACGATTATCTTCCAAAATAGAAATGGTCTTTTGAGAAGTAATAGTAGGAGCATCATTCACCGGTAACACATTTATTTTTACGGTAAAAATATTGCTCCAATTATTTTGACTATTCCCATCGCTCACCTGAACATTTACAGATAGTTTTTCGGTAAAATTAGGATTAGGCACAATTTTATTATCAATGATTTGATAATTTTTTCCACCAAAAAGTTTAAAACTAAAATTGCTGTTTACAATGTCATCAACATCTTCAACAATCAGAGAATCAATGTTAAACAAATGAAAGCTATCTTCTAAAATTGAAATTTCTTTGCAAGCAGAAATTATTGGCGGGTCGTTGATTTTTTCAATAAAAACAGTAACTTTCTCATAATTAGAACTATCGCGAGAATCGGTATTGTTATAGAAAAAATAATCTTCGCCAAAGAAATTCAAATTGGGAGTATAAATTAGGTTTTGATTGGCATCTCTTGTCAATTTTCCATTGATGGGTTGCAAACACGATTTTATTTGTAAGTTATCAGGGAAATTATCCAAATCAAAATCATTAGTAACTAAATCAATGTGATTAATTATCAACAAATTGTCTTCAAAACTAAACAAAGAATCTGCAAAGGCTTTTGGCGAATAATTTCTTTCCAAAATTTCTATTTTGATTTGCAAAAACTTAAAATTGGGCATTGTATCTGTCCAATCGCTCACTGTGTTGCTGTCCCAACTGGCATTTTCCGAACTTATGGCATAATAATCTAAGGCGTGCTGGTTGTTTTTTGTAGTAGAAGGCGAAGTATTACTGCCTCTAAACCAAAATTTAAAATAAGAATAATCTGAATTTGAGCTTTTTAGTATTGGAAACTGTGGCTTATAATGTCTAAAATCAATGATGGGCGAAATCCAATTTCCACTTTTTGAACTTTCTTTCAAATAAAGCGTATCGCGTTTCACTTCAATATTTTCATCAAATTGTCCTTCTCGCCAATGAATCATATTCGGAAAAAATACGTCTTTATTGTAGGTATTGAAAGGATTTAGATGCCAAACTTTGTTGCCACCGTTAATTTCGCCATGCAAATATTCGTCGGCACCCACCCAAACCGTATAATCGGT
>DYNA01000118.1:2303-4753 GCA_020721325.1 Paludibacter propionicigenes | reverse complement strand
AAGCCATTTTTATCAAAATGTTTGATTAAAGTTTGTGATAAACTCGACCCACTTGTCCAATTTGCTCTTCGTCCGGCTACCCAAAAACTACTGTCCTTAGGGTTTAATGCCAAACCTTGAAGGTAAGTTACATACGATTTAACGTTAAAACTTTTCACCAAATTATTATTTCGGTCTTTAAAAATGACCTTCTCATCGGCACCCCAATTGAATTGATTGATAACCAATTGATGGGTATTTTTGTCGTACTTAAAACCGGTGTTTCCATAAGGATTGTGATTTAGAGAATTAGGAACAGCAGTAAATTCTTCAATGAGATAATTGCTGTTGCTATCATTGTAATGGATTTGCAAATTAGACAGTGAAGGCGTATATTGGGTAAAATATTTCTCGTTTTCTATGGTTGTAAAATTCCAAGTGTCAGAATAAAATCGCTTTCCCGTTTCGTTGTAGCCTACTACACGCCAGTAATATTTGATGCCGGATTGCAAACTATCTAACAATAACACCGAATTATACAAATTTTCTTTTATTAACTGGTTAGGAGGGTTCATTTTATCTAAAAAAACACTGTAATAAGTTGCCGAATCGCTTACCCATTTTAAATAATTATTAAACGTATCTATTTTTACCGAATTATTTTTTATTTCTTTCAAAAAAACATAATTTTGATTGGTATTGTAACCAATAGCAAATTGCCCAAATTGGCTTACATTTTTTAATGAAATTGTTTTTAATAAGTCATTTCGCTCAATTTCTTCAACTATTTCCCATGTATTATCGGCAATGGAATCTCGTCTTAATATTTTAACAAATTCGGGTTTTTCTATTCCTTTAATGTTTGAATAATCAAACGTTAAATCAGCTTTAATGTCTCCGTGTTCCGAGAATTCCCAAAAAATATGGCTTCGAGAATTGATTTGAGTTGGAAAAACTTCATTTTTTACCAAATTGCTGTCTTTATTGCCATAGCGATACATCATTGCACCATTTGGCAAACCAAATTCGCCGGATTGAATATTTATCATTGCCCTTGCCCCATTTTCACCAATGGTATCCATTCCCAAACCTTCTTTGAGTTTCAAAAGTCCGTAATAAGGCGGATAATCTTTAACCCAAGTGCCATTTGTTATGGTGCCGTTGTTTGTTCCTTTGTAGTCGTAAGCTATATTTCCGATGCCTTCGTTGAGTTTCCAATGAAAATACAAATTAGGAGTCGTTGGAGTTGCTTCTTTTAAAAATAAATCTTTAACCTCAGCTTCGGAAAGTACTTTATTGTAGATGCGAAAGTCTGCTATTTTGCCTTTGTAAAGTAAATCGGGAGATAAAGTAAGCAATTTTCCTGCCAACCCATGGTTTGTAGTACTATACGAACCGGCTAACTTTCCATTTATATAAACACAAAACTGACTTGTAGCATTATAAGTAATTGTAAAATGATGCCATTCATTTTTATTGTAAGCCTTTGGCAAATATTGATTTGTTAAATAAATTCGATTCACCATAATTGCATTTTGTGAATTGATATAAAAACCTTCAATATGATAAAAAGCGTGTTTGAGATAATAAACAGCAGCCAAATTGGGTGTATTATTGCTTTTTAACCAAAAAGAAATTGAATAGGCTGAGCCTGAAAAAGTTGTTGTATGGGTAACTTTTGCGTTTTTTCCATTAAAAAATAAGGCATAAGGTTTTTCTTGTGCTTGAAAAGTAAAGCATATCAATAAAAATAATGCTGTTAGGTATAAAATTTTTATTTTCATAAAAAAAATTTCTGAATCTTGTAAAATCCTATTTTGATAATAAATAAAAAATTTAAAAACTAAAATAAATACAAAAATAATATACTTTTTTCAAAAAAATTAAAGTTATTCGTTTTAATTAAAAAATTTTAATAAATCCGTTTCTTTTTCTTTATGTACAAAAATATAATTTGTTAAATTCATATTTGCATGAATTTCAAAAGTTATCATTTTTTCGATTAAAAGCTGATTAAAACGATAAATAATATAATTTTGTTTTTCTAAAAAAACTTCTATTTCTTTTTGTCGTTGAATTCTAAATATATTTTCTTCTGAATATGCAGGAAGTATTTCGCAAATAATATACGGTTTTTGTAGTTGCATAATCTGAGAAAAAGATTTTAATACTTCATTTTCTGCACCTTCTACATCAATTTTTACAATTGAAATATTTTCAATTTTTAATTTTTGAATTAAATCATTATAATTAAAAGCCGGAACTATAAAACTTTTTAATATTTTATTATTAGGGCGATAATTGTCCACAATAGTAGCACCTTGGTCAACATCGTCGCTGTATAAATCAAGTTTTACAATCTCAGTTTTATCTGACAAGGCAATAGGTACAAGCTGTGCATTCAAAATTTGATTGATTTCTATCAATTCTTGAACATAAACATTACAAACCGAATTAGGTTCAAATCCCCA
>DYNA01000118.1:0-2203 GCA_020721325.1 Paludibacter propionicigenes | reverse complement strand
AATTCTAATTAAAATATTTTTTAATATTTTCGGCTATTTCAATAAGTGAAATATTACTATTTGCTGCTTGTTGAGTTTCATAAGCCAAATTTTCAATCTTCATTTTATCCGAAGTTGCATCAATTATTTGTTGCGCCATTTCATTGGGATTCGAAGCAACTAAAAGACTCCCTTTTTTCCAAACATAGCCTCTATTTCCAGCTTCGGTAGTTGCAATCGGAAGCCCCCAAGCTATTCCTTGAGCTAATTTTGTAGAGGCTCCTCGCGAATACCAAAAAATAGGATTTAAAAAAATTGCCCAAGATGAAACTTCTTTTTTAAAATCAGAATCGATTAAATGTCCTACATATTTTACAAAAGAATATTCTTTTTCTAATTTTAAACCTTCTTCTTTCGGACCTCCTACAATTCTTACTTCCAAATTGCCGATATTTTTGATTTTTAATTCATTTAATAACATTTTTAAACCATCAATATTGGGTTTATGGTTTAATGTTCCCACAAAACCAACTCTGCTTAAAATCGGTTTCCATTCTATAAAATCCGGTTTAATTGTTCTTGGTATAAAAATAGAATTTTTAGCACCCAACCAATTATTAATTTGCTTTTCTGTTTCGGAAATGGAAAGAACAAAATCTATATCTTCAATAAAATGCTTCGATTCATTGTAAATTGCAAATCCCAAGCGAACAATATCTCGAATATTTGTAAACCAATTGATTTGCCGGCGAACTACGTGATGTAAAAAATCGCCACTTTCATTTCCATGCGAAAGTACAATTATTTTCACTTTTTCTTTAAATTCTTTTTTTATAAAAGGTGCAATTTTTATAAAATCTACTTGATTTAAAGCAAGATAATTTATATTGTTTTTTTTAATTTCAAAAATTATTTTTTGTGCTATTTTGTCAAAATCGTAACGTGTATAAAGTTCAATTCCTAATTTTATTTTCATACGTGTAAAAATTTTACGAGTATGATTTACCGGAAACAGTTCCACATCGAAATTGCACAATTTAAGCAAATCAATAAATTCATGTGTGCAAATTTGAACTCCACCCGGTATTTCCGATTTTAAATGGATTGAATCGGCTAAAAAAAGTAATTTATTCATTTGTTTTTATTCTTTTATAAAAAAAAATTGTCGGTTTTATCAAAAGTAAAAATTACCCAACTATTTTACCAAACAATCCCAAATACTTCGCTGCAATAACCTCAATCGAAAACCGATTTTCGGCATCTTTGCGTACTTTTTCTCTATCTATTTCGTTTACTTTGCTTATTGAATCTATCATTTCTGAAATAGTTTCTACTTTGTAACCGTTTACGTCGTTTTCAATTACTTCGTTTACCGAGCCACGATTGAAAGCAATTACGGGCGTGCCGCAAGCCATGCTTTCTGCCATTACTATGCCAAAAGGTTCTTCCCATTTTATTGGAAACAAAAACGCTTTTGCACCTCGAAACCATTTACGTTTTTGCTCATCGTCCACTAAACCAACGTATTTGATAAGTGGATTGCTCAGATGAGGCTTTACCGCATTTAAGAAATACGGTTGATGTCGCTTTTCAATATTTCCGGCAATAATTAATTTTTGATTCGTTTCCAAAGCCACGTGAATGGCTTCTTTTGTGCCTTTTATATTTTCAATCCTACCTAACCAAAACAAATATTCTTTGGAAATAGTTGCATCGTCGGTAAAAAAATTAGTGTCGGTAAAATTGTGTATAGCGTGCCATTTTTTTCGGTTTTTTAATTTTTGAAACATGTGTTCGCCGCAAGCTGTAAATACCAATCGTTTTCTGCCCACAAAACTTGCCATTCGTGTAGAATGTTTGCTGATTTCGCGTTGATACGACTGCACAATCGGCACTTTTGTAGTCAAAAGCGTAGGATAAAGATACAAAAGCCTCGAAAAACTGTGAATTACATCGGGTTTTATTTCTTTTACAACCGTTTTTAACTGAAAAGCATTGGTGCGAATGTCTTTATTTTTAACCGACGATAAACCTTTCCAGCCAAAAATTTTTGTTGCCGATTCTTCCGTTGATTTTGGGTTAGCCAACAAAAATACCTCATGCCCACGCTTTGCAAATTCCTTTGAAAGACTGCTTACAATGCGTTCAATTCCTCCGTAGCCAAGTGGTGGAACCGGAATTTCAGGGTCAACGGTTATTAAAATCCTCATTTCTTTTTGGTATT
>DYNA01000117.1 GCA_020721325.1 Paludibacter propionicigenes | reverse complement strand
CCCCCTTTAGGGGGTTGGGGGGCGGTGTAGTTTTTTTTCAAAAAAAAGAAGCGAGGTGTACTTACACCTTGCCACTTTTTACTGATACGATGACTTCAAGTCATCTTATCAGTAGTTTTTCAAAAAAAATAAAATATTTTTTGAAGCCAACCTTTGCCAAAGTTTTAAAACTTTGGCAAGGTGAATTTTAATGGGGTTTTTCTTTTTATTTATCCCACCATACTTTTTCAGTAAATTTGTCTTCTTTGGTTGTTAAACGAGCAACGGCTGTTTCTACGTTGGCTTTGTTGGTAGAATATTCGTCGGTAGAGTAAGCTCTGCGGCGCGGAATGGTGGTAAGGGTAGCACCGGGTCCGGGAGTTAATACAGGATAGTCTAATCTACGCCATTCTGCCCATGCCTGTATGCCTTGCATGTAAAGGGCTATCCATTTTTGCAAGCCGATTTGTTCTCTCCATTTGGTTTGGTTGTATTGAACTTCGGCTTGTGCTAAATAATTGGTTATACTGGTAGAGCCGACACCGTTGTATTCCATAGAAGCGGTAATGGCAGCGGTGTATGTAGTGGCAGCCGTGCCGCTTAACCAGCCGCGTGCTTGTGCTTCGGCTTTTATGAACAGAATTTCGGCAGCCGTCATTAAAACCGAAGGAGCGGTTTGGCTGGCGTACATATTTCCGGGTAACGAATATAAATCGTCGTTCACTGAAGTACCCGTTGGTAAGCCGTAAGTTAAACCTACATAAAGCCCTGTATTAACCGCTGCATTAGCATATTTTGAAATTCGGGGGTCGTTAAAATAATGCAAGGTATCAAGTAAAGTATTTGCAACGCCAAAAAAGTCGCCTCCGCCAGTCACTACATTGTCTTGGTAAATAGGGTTCGATTCGGCATCGCTTGGATAGTGATTGAACCGCGCGTAATCGGCAGAAGTTTTGAAAGCGGCATTGAAATTGGCATCGGTCAAATAGGTTTTGGCAGTTGCGTTGTCGGCTTCGGAAAGTCGCATGGCTATACGCAATTGGAGGGAGTGTGCAAAGGCTTTCCATTTTGCCATGTCGCCATCGAAAATCAAATCGCCTTGCAGGGCAATATTCGGGCTTGTGTTGAGCATGCCAATGGCTTCGGCTAAACCGCTTAAAAAGCTTTTGTAAATACTCTCTTGGGTATCGTAAACCGGCGCAATGATACCGTTTTTGCCTTGTAAAGCTTCAGAATAAGGAATATCGCCCCAAACATCGGTGATGTTGTGAAAAGCCCATATTTGAAGGATTTTAGCTACAGCTATTTGATTGTTGGTTTCGCCAAATTCTAATACTTTTGATTTAAACATTTCATTGTTGTTCAAATCAATGATTTCTTGTAAATCGGCAAGCCCTGCGGAATAAATTCCGGAATAAGAAGAAATACCATTGTCTAAGTAATTGGATTTGTCTTGATAATCGAACAGTGCCAAATGCTGTGCATACAACGAACCCAATTGTGCCAATTCGCCGTTCATATTGAAAACCAAATTGCCTTGGGCTTGGGTAAGCAATGCCGAAGTAGGCACAAAGCTTGGTTTGTTGGGGTCGTAGTTCATTTCTTCAAAGTTTTCGCAGGCACTAAAGGCGAAAAGGGCAAGAAGTAAAACCCATTTATATTTTAATATTTTCATTTTACAAAAATTTTTAAATTAGAATTTTAAATTGATATTGAAACCGATAGAGCGGGTTGAAGGAAGAGAACCGCCTTCGTAGCCTTGCGACTCTTGACTGATGGATTGAATAGCTTCGGGGTCGAAACCATCGGCATTTGATTTGAGCAATGCCACGTTGCGAGCTACTACCGAAATGTTGATGCCTTGCATTTTTACTTTTTGAGCTATGGAAGCCGGCAAATTGTATCCCAATTTTAATTCTCTTAGCTTAATGTAGCTGGCATCATATACATACTCTTCGGGCAAATTGCGAAGCTGACGATAATAATTGCGTGCAGTAATGTAAGTCGTGTTCGGTTGTCCATCGCTTTCTCTAATACCTACCGAAAGCATACCTCCGCCGTCGGCTATCGCTAAACGCTTGTCAATTCCTTTGTCGTTTAAGCCCACCGTCATTTCGGTTTGTCCGGAAGCGGTAGCCCAACGATTGGCATAAGAATAAACCAAACCGCCTTTTTGGAAATCAAACAATGCACTAAATACAATTCCTTTGTAGCTAAATGTATTCATTACGCCTCCGTTGTAATCGGGCATAATGCTGCCCATAGCTTTGGGTTCGCCCGAACGCACAAAATATCCGCTGTTATCCACTAATTTGTTGCCGTTAGCATCTAATTTGTATGTATCCTTTACCCACATTGTTCCGTATTCGCCGCCTACTTCGGCAGTTACCCAAGCCGAGCTTGCATCAGAGATGAGGTATTGAGTAAGATCGCCGTAAAGCGAATTGAGTTTGCTTTGGTAAGTGGAAAAGTTAGCCATTATATCCCATTGGAAACCGGCAATTTTTAGCGGAGTGCCGTGTAATACGATTTCCCAACCTTTGTTTTCAATTTCGCCGGCATTGACAATGGTAGTGTACAAACCCGAAGTGGGCGAAATATCCAAGCCAATGATTTGGTCGAATGCTTTGCGGTCGAAGAAGGTAACATCTAAACCGGCTCTACCGTTGAGGAACATGGTTTCCAAACCTACTTCAAATTCGGCAGTAGTTTCGTTTTTCAAACTGGCATTGTTTCCGGTATTACTTACCGTAAAAGTAGTTATATCGTAAAAAGTAGAAGGTATGTACGCATTGTAAAGACGATACGCCCAAGTGTCGTTACCTACCAAAGCGTAACCTGCACGGAGTTTACCGAACGAGAGAATGTTTTGGTCGGGTAAAAGTTCGGAGAAAACAAAACTTCCGCTTACCGAAGGATAAAAATAAGAATTGTTGTCCACAGGCAAAGTAGAAGACCAATCGTTTCTACCCGATAAGTCTAAGTAAACAAAATCTTTGTAACCTACCGATGCCGCAACAAACAAGGAATTGGTTTGCCTTTCGGAAAAAGAAGAACTGGTAGCGGCAGGCGAAGCACTGTTTGAAATATGGAAGAAGTTATCAATAACCAATCCATCAACCGTTCCTATGTAAGCCGATTTAGCCTGCGAGTAGCGAATGTTTCCGCCGGCCATAGCCGTAAGGGAAATATCGGCGGTTAAGCGTTTGTTGTAACTCAAAATTCCTTCAAAGTTGTTTTCAAAAGCCGAGCTGGTCGATTCGCCATAATAAGGCGTAGTGATACCACCCGAACCTACGCGGTTGTTTATGCCCATAGAATAGTAATCGGTGCGAGCCGTTCCTGTAAAGGTCAAACCTTCGATAATATCAATTTTAAAACCTACATTGCCATAAACACGGTCTTTTGCGTCCATTGCATAGATGTTGTTTAAAACCCAGAAGGGGTTGTTGCTATAACGCATGTAGATGCGACCGTCGTTTAAGGCTCTGAAATTCCAGCCCACTTGCTGTCCTAAGGTAGGTGAATACCAATGTTCGCGTAAAGCATCGGCATCAACTTGTCGTTGCGTCCAAATACGCATAGCACCCGGCACATTGATACCATCGCCGGTATAACCGAATTGCGAACGACCTACGGTTTCTTGTTTAATGTAGTTCAGGCTGGTGAAAACCTCTACTTTGTCGTGAAGTTTTGTAGTTCCTTTAAAAGAAATAATGTTTTTTTGCAATTCCGAATTAGGAACAACGCCTTTTTGATTTACATTGGTATAACTCAAGCGGAAAGTATTTTTGTCATCGCCTCCGTTTATGGAAACACTGTTGCTTAAAGTAACGCCGGTATCGAAAATATTTTTGTAATTGTCGGGGTTTGCAGAAAAAGGATATGCCTTCATGTAGTTTTCGCTTTCAGGAACGAACGAATCCCAGTGCAAAACGTTTGTGCCATCGAGTTTCGGTCCCCAGCTTTCGTCAGCACCCGATTCTACAGTAGGAGTTCCGTTAAAAGCTGCCCATTCGGGTCCTAAGCCGTTTGCAGCAGCAGATGCATAATTAAAGGTAGGGAAAGTAATCGAATAACCTCCGCCGTATTCGTTCTGAAAATTAGGCAGAATATAAACATTGTCAAAAGTAGTGGTTGAATTAAGTTCTACACCAATACCTTTTTTCTTTTTGCCCGATTTGGTTGTAATAACAATTACACCGTTTGCACCTCTATTCCCGTAAAGGGTAGTAGCGGCAGCACCTTTCAAAATAGAAACACTCTCTACATCGTCGGGGTTAATGTCTTGCGCACCGTTGCCGTAATCGTATCCTTCAAAAGTATTGCTGTAATTAAAGTTAGAGATAGGAGTACCGTCCACCACAAACAAGGGTTGATTGCTTCCGCCCAAAGACGAAGCACCACGAATAATTACACTCGATGAGCCGCCCACCGTTCCCGAACCTGACTTGATTTGCACTCCGGCTACTCTGCCCTGCAAAGAGTTGGAAATAGAAACGGGGTCTTTCACTGCCATGTCGTCTGCGCCCACTTCCTGCACCGAGTAGCCCAACGAACGCTCTTGGCGCGTTACGCCCAAAGCCGTAACTACTACATCGTCAAAAACAATGTCGCTGCCTTTCAATGTAACATCAATTTGAGAAAGTCCATTGATGCCTACCTTTTGTGTTTCCATACCCATAAACGAAAACACCAGAACCTTGACGTCTTCGGTTACGCTCAATTCGTACTTACCATCACTATCGGTAACTGTACCCATAGCAGTGTTTTCTTCAGCCCAAACATTTGCACCCGGTATGGGATTGCCTTCGCTGTCGGTTACGCGACCGCTAATGCTTACCTGTGCAAACAGTTCCGCTCCTATGAAGAAGAACAATGCAAAAATAAATGCAATTTTTTTCATGTTGATTTTTGTTGGTTAAAATTTAAAAAAAGCGTAATTATTACTATTTTTTTATGAAAATAGATTCTTTTTTGAATTCGTTAAAAATTCATAAAACGAAAGTATAAAATATCTACATATATACAAAATAATTTGTCATACATATTACTAAAAAAAACATTTTTATTTTTAAGAAGCTCATTTTCAGTAATTAAGTTTTCTTTTTTTTTACAAAAAAATATTTTTTTTAAATATTTATTAACTTTCAATCTTTTGAAAACAATATTCCGATTTGTTCCAATTCAACTTATATTTTCCTTTTGTATATTAATTATTTGACAAACAAACTTTTGACCGAAATAAAAACTATTTTTACAATTATAAAATAAAAATAGTTTGAATAAATTTTCGTTTCAATACATTAAAACAATATTAGTCTTTTATACTATTTGAATAATTTATTATATGCTTTCACTAAAAATAATTTCATAAATTGACTATTTTAAAAAAAAATTAACGTTTTACAAAATGTACATTCCTTAAAATCTGAAATTCATCGTATCAATAGCTTTATTAACAGCTTGTTGATAATAAGAGTGAACGCATTTTAAAAACAATTGATACCCTGAATATTGGTTTTTAAAAAATAGACTTGAAGTTTTGAGGTATTTATAGTGCAAACGGTAACTTTGGCAAAGTTTTAAACAGGTCTGTTTATTTTGTAAAAAAAATAACATAAATAAATTCCTCTCTTTTTCAAAAAAAGAAATAAGGGAATAAGGTTGATTTCCAAAACCTTATTCCCTTATTTTAAAATTCATAAAACATGCGGGAAAAGTAAAATTCATTTTTCGCGCAAAATAAACAAACCAGTTTTAAATTTTGGCAAAGTTACCGTTTGCAGTATAAACCTATCGATTCATCTTCTTAAAACTTTTAAAATCGCTTTCTAAAATACCATCGGGTGCTTTTGCAGTAATTTTGTGGTAGTCAAAGTAATAAAGCGTAGCATCGGCAGCACTCAAAACCAATTTCCAGCAGCGCGCTTTGGCACTTTTCATGGTCGGACCTACTTTGTGCAAATAAACAATGTCTTTATTGCCTTCATTGATGGCTTTTTTAATAGCTTCTTCGGTTACTATTTCTACCTTTCCGGTATAAATTTTCTTAATTTTAGCAATCGAATTCACATCGGAAGACAAATCTTCTTTCAAAACATAAAGGGTTTTGTCGTTGAAAGCCGTTTTGTTTTTGTTATAATATTTTATAATGTTATCGGTATTCAAACTTTCATCGGTGCGAGTCAATGCTACGTGATTTTGCATAAATTGCACTGCCGTTGGCAGTTTGAAAGTATATTTGTTGGGGTCGCCTTTGTCGTAGGAGAGCGGAAAGGAACACAAATCGGGCAATTGGGTAATGTTTTCGGCACTTCCAAAACCCATTACAAGGGTTAAGAAACTGTATTCTACATCGGTTACATCTTTGGCATCGTAGCGAATGCGTGTTTTCATGAGCAGCGAATATTCGGGTTTGCGCATGTATTGCTCCACTTCCGACATGTTGATAAACTTGTAAGGCGTTGCAGTCCAGTACTTTTTCATGGCTTGTTCTATTTCCACATTAAAGTCGGAAAAAATGCCGTCTTCGCGCACTACCAGAGTAGTGGTTTTGTAAAAATCGTTTATTTGTTTTTTGTTTGCCACAGGTATCTGCGACCACAAAGTACTTGCAAAGGCAAGTAAACTAATGATTATTAAAGTCTTTTTCATAAAAAATTAAATTATATAGTTAAATTGTTGAATTGTAACATTGTTAAATTGTTCTATAATTTTATAACATTATGGTGGTTAGCAATGGTTTAAATCAATTAGCCATTTAACAATGTAACCACTTAATTTGTTTGAAAATACAAAGGGTTGCGTTCGTTAAATTTTCGTATGTAGAAAAACATTTTCTGCTTTTTCTTTTTTCGCGAAAGCTGCATAAATTCGTCGTGCAACTCGGCATCGCGCATCAGTGCTACTTCAACGGCTTCGAGCGTATAATCAGCTATTGTTCCTTTTTCCATATCCAATAAATATTGTCTGAGTTCAACGCTTGTAGTTGTGGGATTGTAATACGGATTGGTGTTGTAGTAAGAATAAGGCGAGTTATAATTCTGATTATAAACCACTTTATCGGCTACAAAATGGCTGATGTTTCCGATGTAAGGCAGCCGATTAAAATCTTGATTGATGTAAATATACACACTTCCATTGCTACAAAATCCCCACAAATCGGAAGTTTTAAGCTCTTGCTCAATGCCCATGTCATCGTAGATGCGTATTTTTTTTCCTTCCACCACATTTGCCACAAAATTATAATCTTTGCGGTCTAAGTTGGGAGCAATTATTTTTGTTTTATCAATGGGCAGATTGTTTCTAAATGCCTCAAAATTAAGATACAAACCATCTTTAAATTTGTATTCCGGTGTGTATTTAACTGTTTTAGTTTCAATGGTTTGAGCCAATACCATGCTCGATAGTAAAACAAGAATAAAAAAAGATGTCAATTGTTTCATATTTTTTGTTTTTATTTTGTTAAATTTTATATAAACGAAAGGTAAAAAGTTCTTTTTAAATTAATTAACTCTTTCGTGTGAAACTACAAATTTAAAATATTTTCAGTAAAATTCAAAACATAAAAAAAAATAAATTTAAAAATAGTTTATAATATATTTTTTTTTTATAAATTGCATTTAATTTTCAAATTCATTTACATTACATTTTATAACGTTATTTTTCTTTTTTTATTAAAAAAATTATATTAAAATATATTTATTATGAAAAATTTATTTGTTTTACTATTTCTCATTTTCTTTGTAAACGCTTGTGTTAAAGAAGAAATTGATTTAGAAAAAATTTCTGTAGAAGCCGATGCAAATCCTTCTTTAGCAATACCTCTGGTTTATGGAAATGTAACTTTAGACCAGTTATTGCCCAACACCGAAGGAGAAGATGTTTTTTTATATACCGATTCGGAAGACCTATTGCATATTAAATACAGTTCTTTGCTCGATTCTTTTTCAATAGAAGATATTTTAGATATTGTACCGGAACAAGATACGGCTGTTAGTTTTTTTTCAGGTTCTTTTGGTAATGATTTTGACTTTTCTACCAACGATTTTAACAATAATATAGCCATTACTTCCGAAAAAACCATTTTTTATACCTTCAAACCTGCCGAAGACAGCGGAATAGAAATCGACTCGATGACCATAAAAAGTGGTCAGTTGAAAATAGATATTCAAGCCAATTTTAAATTTACGGGCGACTACAGTTTAGAATTTCCTTATGTTATCTCGCCTTCCGGCGAAAAACTCAAAGTTAAATATTCTGTGGTAGATGGCTCAAGTGTTACCTCCAAATACATTGACGTTACCGGTTACAGAGTTGGTTTGGTAGAAGAAGGTACAAACTTGCCCAACAAGCTCAAAACCATTTACAGCCTAAATATTAAGCGAAGCTCCACCGCCATTTCAGACGGCAGCGAGATAGAGTGTACCGTTACCACTCACAATTTGAACATTAGCAGTGCTTATGGATTTGTGGGCTTTCAAAGCATGGTTCTCAACGAAGAAACCATCGATTTGGATTTTAACAATCAATTGATGTCGGGCAATTTGTATCTGGCATCGCCCAGCATCAAATTGAATTTGGAAAACAGCTTCGGATTGCCTATGCGGGCTACACTTTCGCCCAATATGCGCGGAATAATTGAAGGCGGAACCGATATTCCGTTTGTGGTAAATCCTCCAAACAACCCCAAAAACTTAAACTTTCCGGCTTTCCCTGCTCAAGTTGGGCAGACCGTTACCGACCAATTGGTTATTGACAACAACACCAGCAACATCAGCCAATTGCTCGAAGCCATGCCCAATAAAATTATTTTTGGAGGCAAGTTTGAAGCCAATCCCGAAAATGACCAAAGCATTTACAATTTCATCACCGACAAATCTTATTTAAAAGCGTCTCTCGATTTAGATTTACCCATTCATTTGGAACTCAAAAATTTAGCTTTTTCCGATACTTTGGAAATGGATTTGAGCGATATAATTAAAAATCTCGAAGATGTTACTAAATTAGAACTCGATGTGCGTTTTACAAATGGTTTGCCTTTGCAACTTAAAGCCCAATTGTATTTCTACGAGCAAAAATCGCCTTACAATACCGAAATTGCCCTCTTGCCTATCGATTCGCTGATGCAAAACAATACCGGTTTATTAATAGCTTCGGGTACAACCCAAAACGGTAAAGTAGTGAACGATACCGAAACTTTTCAAAACATCTCCATTACCGGAACGAAACTTCAAAAAATAAAACAAACAAAATACGCACTCTTAAAAATATATCTAAATACAGACCAGCCCGGAAGTGGCACTGTACACAATCCGGTAAAAGTTTTGTCTTCAGACAATTTTGGATTTAAAATTGGTGCAAAAGCTTCGGCTGATGTTAATATGAATTGATTGGTAAATTGAAAACAATAAACAATTTACTTCTTTAATTTTAATTTTAAAAAAATATTTTTTCTTATTTAAAAAAGAATATTTTAATCTTTTTTTATAAAAAACAAAAAAAATAATATAAAATGAAAATAAAAAAAATAGGCATACTGATTGTATTTGCTTTAATGGCTCAAATGCTTAATGCCCAGCATACGCTTTATTTTATGGATAGATTGCCTCAATATATGGAATTTAATCCGGCATTTCAAATGAACAATAATTTTTATTTCAGTTTTCCTTCGGCTTATGCCAAAGCAGCTAATTCGGGCTTTGCGTTCAATCAAATAGCTTACAAAGACCCTTTGAGCGATACTACCATCGTTAGCCTGAATAAAATGGCGGAAAGATTAGCCAAAAAGAATTTCTTCTTGGGCGAAGCCTTTGTTGGCATTATCGGTTTCGGGTTAAAAAAAGACGATATGTTTCTTTCTTTTGGCATCAACAATCGCACACAGGCTTATGTGCAATATCCCCAATCGTTGCTTGATATACGCTATGGAAACTACAACCCCGAAACTCAAGAAGCGATGCCCTTGGACTTCTCAAACGTAAGCTTTTCGGCAATGAATTATACCGAAATTGTTTTCGGAGCTTCAAAAGAACTCAGCTCACAACTTACCGTTGGCGCAAAAGCTAAGTTATTAGCCGGTTCGGCTTACGGCAAATCAAAAAAAACCGACATTATTTTAACCACGCAATTAGATGCCAACAAACAAGTCGAATCGGTTACTGCCGATGTGGACATTGACCTTCGCACCACTTCACTTCCCTATCAACTTTTCTACGATGAGCAAGGCATCATCGACAGCGTTTCGATAGATGAAGACCTGATAAAAGATGAGTACATGGATTATTTTGTTTTCAACGGAAGTTATGGTTTGGCATTTGATTTTGGTGCAACTTATAAGCTTACGCCAAAAATTACTTTGGCGGCAAGCCTGCTCGATTTGGGCTTTATTCGCTGGAAAGAAGCGGCAAAACAGATTACTTCGCAAGGTTCTTTCACTTTTCAAGGCTTGGAATTAGTTCCCGACGAAAACGGAAATTTTAATGTGGACAGTTTGGCTGAATTGCTCACCGATTCTATCATCTCCACGCTTTCCATTAGCGACTCGGACGAGCCTTTTATGGCAAGCACCGTTCCAAAGGTCATCATCAGCGGTTCGTATCAAGTAACCGACCGTTTGACCGTTGGCGCAATGCTTAGAGCCGATTTTTACGGAAAAGCTCCGCGTTTGTCTTCAACATTCTCCTCATCTCTTTCCTTTGGCAAACGCTGGCAAGTGGCTACAAGTTATTCGTTTATGCACCGTTCTTACCACAATTTGGGCTTGGGTTTTACGCTCAACTTAAATGCCTTCAATATTTTTATGGTTACCGACAATATTCCGGTTAGGTTTCAAGTAGATAAATCGCTCAATATGCCGTTTCCTACTTACATAAATAATTTTAATTTCAGAATTGGTTTTAATTTACTTTTAGGATACAAAAATAAAATTGACAAACCTTCGTTTGAAACAGAAGATATTTTAAAATTAGAATAAATAACCCTCAAATTTTTTTACTATGAAAATACAATTCATAACAGCCGTTTTGGCAATGTTTATATGGTTTGGCCAAAGCAATGCCCAAACTGTAATAAAAGATAAAGATTATGTTTCGGGAACTTGGAAAAAATCGGGTTCTCCATACATTATTGAAGGTGAAGCCATTGTAGAATATGGCATGACTTTAACGATAAAACCCGGAGTAGTGGTTTTGTTTATGACCGGCGAAAACCGCGATTACACCGAGAGCAGCTTCGATGCAGGCTTTTTGCGCGTAAACGGTACGCTGATAGCAAAAGGCAAAAAAGGTTCGGAAATTCTTTTTTCGCGACAAGGCTCAAGCGGCAATTGGGGTGTAATACAAATAGCCGATAAAACTCAAAATTCTATTTTATCGTTTTGCAAAATAGAATACTCGCATTACATTCGCACCATAGTGAAAGATGACAACGCTACGGGTGCTATTTCGTGCTATAAATCAAATCCTACAATAGAATATTGCACCATTACAAAAAGTTGGTCAGGGATAAATTGCAAACAAAGTTCCAATCCGAAAATCAATCATTGCAATATTGTATTGAACGAATACGGTTTGGAATGCAATACAGCTTCGTCGCCAAGTATTTTAAATTCAATTATTTGGAAAAATACCAACGCGCTTTATGTAAATGGAGGTAGCGCACCTACTTTTTCATATTCTCTTTTGCAAGAAAATCCGGCGAAAAGCGGAATTGAAGACAACGGCACCAATTTAATCGGTATAAATCCTTATTTTATTGACGATTCGCAAGGTAATTTTAAACTTCGCAAAGATTCGCCTTGCAAGAAGAAAGCGAAGGATAAATCAAATATGGGTGTTTTGTAATGAATTGATTATGAACCAGACAGATTTTTTTAACCTGTCTGGTTCATTTTTTTATTTCTATACTTTAAACGGTTCTAATTTGAGCTTTTGTTTTTATGTAAGTACCTTGTAATTAAAACTTTGGCAAAGTTACCGTTTGCAGTATATATAAAAAATATATTTTACTATTTTATTAAATATCAATTTTTTAGAGAATTACCTTTATATGAGTTAGTTTCGAGCAGTAAATTTTTTTTTTGTTTTTATTATTTTTGTGAAAATAGAAACAAACCAATTGGTTTGCAATGATATACTAAATATTTCGGTTTGTTTTGCTGTTTGAGTTATTCAACCAAAGCTATTTGGCGCAAGTAATTGGGGCAAAAATCGAAACCGTTGTCCCAAGCAATTCCTCCAAACTCATCAATTTTTACTTGTTTGAAATAATCATCGTCTAATAGTTTTTGAGAAATACCATTGGTAATAAATGGTTTGATGTTAATTTTTGCTTCAAATTTATCGGCAAACAATACCCATAAATAATAATTATCTATGGGTTTAACGTCTATGATGTTTTCCATTTTTGTATTATTGTAAGGGTTCTATTGAACGATTAATTTTTATTATTCTTTTTGTTAAAACGATTAGTAAATTTCTAAAAGTCCGTAATTTTTATTAGCAATTAACTGTTCAATATCTATTTTTTTTGTAACCAATACATTGAAAATATGTTGATTGAGCTGCGTAAATATGTGTTTTATTTAATTGTGGATAATCTTCTAAAATCTCTTCCATAGTCATGCCCGATGCCAGCCATGTTAAAATATCGCTTACCGCAATGCGTGTATCTTTTATGCAAGGCTTGCCAAAGCGTATTTCGGAATGAATTGTAATCTGGTTTAAATAATTTTCCATTTCCTTTTTTGAATTTCTTTATTATTTTTTACAAAGATACAAAATAATGTTGAATGTTTTAGCGATTGAACGATTTATTCTAAAAAAAAGTGTTTTCTTATTTGAGAAATCGGTCTTTTTATCGGGCTGTGTATGGGAAGACTGATTCTGATTTTATTCAAAATCAGGTAAATAAATGTTTTTTTGTTTTAATTGCGTTTGAATTTCTTTATATGATGTAATAATTTTTTCTTTTTCTGCCTGTTTTAAAATATCGGTTGTATATGCCAAAAATGCTTTTATTTGCATTTCAACAGCTTCATTTCTTGCTTTTCTATCGTCAATTATCAAAATATCGGCATCTAATTCTTTGGCAAGGTTTAAAACACTTTTTTCTCCTTTGTCAATGGTTCTTTTGAATGGATAATCGGTTGTTGCCGATTGAATATTGATAAAATCATTCAAAGCATTTTTAATATATTCATAATCAGTGTTTTTTTCAGTTGGCAGTATTTCTGATAAAACTTCCGGCGTAATTGTTATTTTGCCGAACAATTTTTTGAGTATATCCAATCTGTATATACGTGAAAGTGCTATTAACGGACTTGTATTGGAAACTACTTTCATTGCTGCAATTTAAAAAACGACTGAAATTTATTATAATTATCTGTTATTTCCGATTTGCCAGCATTTATAAACGACAAATGATATTTACCTAACAAATTCATAAATTCGTTGTATGAAATTGCAAGTATAGTAGTGGCTTCACGCACGGATAAATTCCCACGCTGATATTCGGCAATTACAAAATTTTGCAACATTAAACCTTGTAAATCATTAATATTCAAATATTTTTCACTTAATATTTGAGGAATTGAGATTGTTATTGTTTGCATATTATTTCGTTTGGTCTATTTTTTTTACAAAGATACAAAATAATGTTGAATGTTTCGAGCGATAAATGTTTTTTTACAAAAAAATCA
>DYNA01000018.1 GCA_020721325.1 Paludibacter propionicigenes | reverse complement strand
ACACAATTATAACCTTATTTTTTTTATTCTACAAATTTTTGTCGTACATATTGCAAAAAAAAATGAATTAAATTTAGTAATTTTTAGAAAAAAAAATGAGTGCCAAATTTTCTTTGACAATTAAAAAATAAAATTTCAATAAAATAGCTAATTATAACTTTTTACACAACCCAATTCAATGAAAAAAGTTAAAAAAATAAATTTTTTACTGAATTTTTAAAAAAAATAAAAAAAATAAATAATAAGTTTTACATTGAGATTTAAAAAAAAAGCCCAATCCAAAGAGTTTGTGGAGTTTTTTATAGCTAAAAAAAAATATTTACGAAAGTTTTTTTGTAAAAAATAGGTTTTATTGCTTTTTTTATATTATTTTTGTAAATATATTTTATAAAATAAAAAGAATGATAAAAAAATAAAAAATTGATTTATAATAAATTATATCATTTTTTTGAAAAATCTTAAAAACGGCAAATCATTGTATCAATCTGTTAATAAAGAGCTTATAGAAAATTAAATTAAAAAAGCAATTTACAATTAATTGATACAATGACTCTTAGTTAATTAGCGATAAACTTACGGATTTTAGGAAAAAAATTAAAAAAAAGCTTATGCAAAGCACATTTATCAGCAATTAGGAGAAAAAAATGAAAAAAGAAACTCAAATAATAGTAGTAGATGACCACGAAATATTTCGCAAGGGCCTAATTACGACCATCAACAGGCTAAAAAATACCCGAATAGTAGCGGAAACTTCCAATGGCGAAGAACTTTTGGACATTTTAGACAAGCATCCTGAAGCAGATATGGTTTTTATGGACATAGAAATGCCCGGAATCAACGGAATTGAAACCACCAAAATGGCATTAGCCAAAAATCCGAAATTAAAAATTATAGCATTATCAATGTTTGTAGAAGATTCGTATGTACAAAACATGATTGACGCCGGTGCCAAAGGTTATTTAATAAAAAATATTACCAAAGAAGGCTTAGAAAAAGCCATTTCGCTCATTAGCCAAGGTCAAAATTATTTTTCGGAAGAGCTTTGGACTTTTTTTACAAAAAAAATGACTCCAAAAGAAGATAAAGAACAATTTACAAAACGCGAATTAGAAGTTTTGGAATTGATATGCGAAGGCATGTCAAACGAAGAAATTGGCGAAACACTTTTTATCAGCGAACGCACGGTTGTGGGTCATAAAAGCAAATTACTTGCAAAAACGGGTTGCAAAAATTCGGTGCAATTGGTGTCGTATGCATTGAAAAATAAACTGGTCGACCAATAAAATTATTTTTCACATAACATATTCATATTCAAAATATTAAGTAAAGACCGGCGAAAAAAAAACCGGTCTTTTTTACATGAAAAAATGTAGAAAATTCCCTAAAAATTGCGTGAAATTACTGCTTTTATGCTTAAAAAAACACTCTAAAATTACCTTAAAAAACAGTAATAACCTCTCTTGCATACTAAAAAATAAGCCCTTACCTTTGTATCATAAAATTAAAGAAAAAAAATTAAAAAATTGTTTCAGAAATTTTAAAAAAACAAAACATAATCTTACAATTTTTTTGTAAGAACAACTAAAAAAAAATATTAACAATTCAAAAAAATACAAGTTATGAAATATGTAACAAAACTTAACGGCAGAGAAAAAATTAGTCTTTATGAACTAATGAGAACCAGCAACAGTTTTAAAGTTCGCCAAAGAGCGCACGCTATATTGCTAAGTGCTAAAAAAATAAGAATCGATTTACTTTCAGACATTTTTGAAGTAGATAGAGACACTGTAAGTGAATGGATTAGAAGATGGAGCGAAAAAGGTATTCAAGGTTTATCCGACGCGCCTCGCTCAGGTCGCCCACGCAAAGAAATTGAAATGGAAGCATAAAAAATACTCATCATACATTAAAATTTTATTTCTTATTTATAAAAAGCTGCTCCAAAAGAGTAGCTTTTTTTTTTTATTATTATATTTAACAATTATTTAACGGGAAAAATAAAATATAAGTAATTGATTTTCTTTAAATTAAATAATTTTTTTGTAAAAAAAAAAATTTAAAATCTTTTTTTATATTCTTTATAATTTTTTTTTTTGAAAAATATGCAGCAATCCATTTTTTAAATCGTCTTTTAAAAACAAAACAAGGTGGAAGAAATAAATTTTATTCAACACAACGCATTATTAGAAAGATGTAAAAAAGGTGATAAAAAGGCACAATTTGAAATTTACAAATTATATTACAAAGCCATGTATAACACCACTTTACGTATAGTTAATAATGCAACGGAGGCTGAAGATTTAATGCAAGAATCGTTTATTTCGGCTTTTTCAAATTTAGAGAATTACAAAACAGATGCAAGTTTTGGAGCTTGGTTAAAAAAAATAGTAATAAACAAAGCACTCGATTTTTTAAAAAAGCGCAAACTCAAATTTGATGAGTTCTCTGAAAAAATTTCGATAACAGAAACAGATGATTTTCAGACAGATATGGCAGTTGCAGAAAAGGTAACGCAAATAAAACAAGCCATTATGCAACTTCCCAATGGATTTAGAATAGTGCTTTCGCTTCATCTTTTAGAAGGCTACGACCATAGTGAAATATCTGAAATACTGAATATTACGCCTTCGGCATCGCGCTCGCAATTTGCAAGAGGCAAACAAAAATTGATTTCGATTTTGAAAGAACAAAAAAAATAAAACCAATTTTTTACCAAATATTAAAAAAAATTAACAAAATGGAAGATTTTATCAAACAAAATCAATCGTTGTTCAATTCAGAAGAGCCAAATGAAGAACATTTTGAACGTTTTAAAAATCGTTTAGAAAAAAAACAGGCAAAACAAAAAATAATAATGCCTCAAAAAACCTTCAGCATTGCCGCCGTAATAGCTTTTATGCTTTTTTCGGCAATTTTGGCAAATTTAATATACAAAAATGTACACACTGACAATGTGAAAATGGATTTTGAGCTTGCAAATTCCGATTTTTTTGAAATTCAAAATTATTATCAAGTCAATTTCAAAAAGGAATTAAACGAGTTAGAACAATTAAACTGCCAAAATTCGGATTTGAACAAAAATGAAATTTTTAAAGAACTCCAAAAATTTGAGCAAAATCAAAAAGAACTGGAAAGCGAACTAATGCAAAACAACAAAAACGAAATAATCATTAATGCAATGATTATGAACATGCAAGAACGTTCTGATTTTTTAAACAATATTCTGAACAAAGTAAAAGAAAATTGCTAAAAAGATTTGTAAAGCATTTATTATCAACGAATTATTAACTCTAAAAAATATAAAGCCATGAAAACAAATATTTTAAAACAAGCCTTTATCATTTTATTGATACAATTCCTTTTTGTCGTTCAAGTAAAGGCGCAAGAAGTAGAACGGAAAGAAATGGAAACCTTCACAGTATCAGATAATTCCATAGTTAATTTAGAGAATAAATTCGGTGATATTGAAGTAGAGAATTGGGATAAAAATTCCGTTCAAATAGAAGTTTTAATTAAAGTAGAAGCTTCAAGCAACTCAAAAGCCGAAGAAATTTTGAAAAAAATTGATATAAGTCTTACAAAAACAGGCGAAAATGTATTCGGAAAAACAAATTTGGAAGGAACTTTTAACAATGTGGAATTTAGTATCAACTACAAAGTTAAAATGCCGAAAAATTTAGTTTTAAATATTGAAAATAAGTTCGGAAATGTTTTTATAAACGAACTTTCCAATAAGTTCAATATAGTAGTAAAATACGGTGCATTAAAAATAAACAGCTTAACAGGCGATGATTCAAAGCCTTACGGAGTTGTAAATTTGCAATATTCAAAAAGTAGCCGAATAGATAATTGCAATTACATTAAGTTAGAACTCAGTTACTCAAAGCTTTCCATCGGTAAAGCCAATGCAATCATTTCAAGTTCAAAATATTCAAAACTTGCAATAAAAGAAGCCAATTTAATGGTAGCCGAATCAAAATACGACAACTATAAAATAGGCACAATCAATGCTTTTAAAACCATTTCAGCTTATGCCGATATTGAAATAGAAGAAGTAAAACAAATTTTAAAACTTAGTACTAAATATACCAACACAAATATAGAACTAATACCAAATGATTTTAAAAAAATAGAAATAGTAAACTCGTATGGTTCTATCAATTTAGGTTTGAATGAAACTGCCGTTTACAAACTCAATGCCGAAGCGCAATATGCCAATATAAACGTGCCGGAATCAAAAAATTTAAGCAAAAGCAAAGAACCAACTCGCGTAAAGTACTGGGGCATAGTAGGTAACAATTCAAACACCGATGCTACCATCGATATAGAAACAAAATATGGAAATATAGACTTAAACTAAATTTTAGAAAAAAAATTGGAATACAAAAAAATTAAATTAACATAAAAATAACTTTATAACTTAAATATTTCACATATTAAATTATTTTTTTTTATAATTTTGAACTAAATTTTCAAAAAAAATTGCAATTACTCCACATTGAGTAATTGCTTTTTTTTTAAAAATAAAAAAATTACAAAATGATAATATTTTGTAAATAACGTTATAAAATTTAATTACTAATTTTCCAAAAAAATGAAAGTTTTAAAATTTGGCGGCACATCGGTAGGCTCGCCCGAACGAATGAAAAATGTAGCAAAAATAATTGATGATAACAATCGAAAAATAGTTGTATTATCAGCAGTTTCAGGCACTACCAATAGTTTAGTAGAAATTTCGAGTTTAGCCGAAAAACAACTCAAATCGGAAGCTAAAAAGGCAATAGAAGAATTGGAAAAAAAATACGCCATTTTTATCAACGACCTTTTGAATAACGAAACGGCACAAAAAGAAGCTAAAGAGCTAATATTCAATATATTTGAAACATTAAAAACCTTAGCAGATTCACCATTTACAGTACGAACCGAAAAAAGAATTTTGGCACAAGGCGAAATCATTTCCACCAATTTATTTCAATTGTATTTAAAAGAACAAAACATTTCGTCAGTTTTAGTTAGTGCATTGAATTTCATGCGAATAGGAAAAGATGATGAACCGGATTATTTTTACATAAAAGAAAATTTGAAACGCGAATTAAAAGCATTTCCTGATACACAAATAATTGTTACACAAGGTTTTATAACAAAAAATGTGTATGGAGAAATTGATAATTTGCAGCGTGGCGGTAGCGATTTTTCGGCTTCGCTTATAGGTGCAGCCATTAAAGCCGAAGAAATCCAAATTTGGACTGATATTGATGGTTTTCACAACAACGACCCCCGTTATGTAAAAAATACCAAACCCATTCGCGAACTTTCGTTTGATGAGGCAGCCGAATTGGCTTATTTTGGGGCAAAAATCTTACATCCGGCAAGTGTTTTGCCCGCCAAATTACAAAATATTCCGGTATTATTAAAAAATACACTTCAGCCCGAAGCCGTCGGAACGCTCATTACGCGCGAAGAAAAAGGCGATGGTATAAAAGCGGTGGCAGCAAAAGACGGCATTACTTCTGTAAAAATTAACTCGGCTCGTATGCTTTTAGCGTATGGTTTTTTGCGCAAAGTTTTTGAAACTTTTGAAAAATATGAAACTTCCATCGATATGATTACAACTTCAGAGATTTCAGTTTCGGTTACCATTGACAATATAAAAAACTTAGCAAAAATAGAGGAAGAATTACAAAAATATTCCAGTATTATAGTCGAACACGAACAAACAATTATTTGTGTGGTAGGCAATTTTATAGCCGAAAAAACAGGTGTGGCTCTAAAAGTTTTCGAGGCTTTGGGCAATATTCCTTTGCGTATGATTTCTTATGGAGGCAGTATGCACAATATATCGCTGTTAATCAACACTAAAGATAAACAAAAAGCTTTAGAATTGCTTAGCAAACATTTATTTGAAACTTCAAATGAGTAAAAATTTATAAAAAAAAATTACAAATTTTCAGTATTTTGCATCATCATTTTTATTTCTAAAAAAAAGGAAAATATTATTTTTACTATAATAAATTCCAGATATTTTTTAAAATAAAAAACTTTAAAAAATTATATTCATATTAATAAAACTCTTTATGTTCTCAGAATCAGAAAAAAAAAAATTTGAGCAAATCGAAACTCCTTTCTATTATTACAATCTTGAAATTTTAGAAAAAACGCTCAAAACGATTAGTCAAATAAGCCAAAAATACAATTTTAAGGTACATTATGCTTTAAAAGCCAATTCAAATTTAAAGATTTTAAAAATAATCGAATCGTATGGTTTAGGAGCCGACTGTGTAAGCGGCAATGAAGTTTTAAGAGCTTTAGAATCAGGCTTTTCATCAAATAAAATAGCTTTTGCTGGAGTTGGAAAAACCGATTCGGAAATTAAAATAGGTTTGAATGCAAACATTTTCAGTTTCAATTGCGAATCGATACCTGAAATACTAATAATCAATGAAATAGCCGAAAAACAAAGAAAAAAAGCTCCCATTGCCGTTCGCATCAATCCCAATGTAGATTCCAAAACCCACAAACACATTACAACAGGCTTAAATGAGAATAAATTTGGGATAAATATTGAAGATTTACCCAATTTGGTTGAAGTCATTAAATCGCTGAAAAACATAGATTTCGTAGGTATTCATTTTCACATAGGTTCACAAATAACCGATTTAAGTGTTTTTAAAGATTTGAGTTTAAAAGTAAATGAAATTCAATCCTATTTTGCGGAACAAAACATTGATATTCAACATGTTAATTTAGGTGGCGGCTTAGGAATTAGCTATGAAAATCCCGATGAAGATTCAACCTCTCGTTTTGAAGAATATTTTAAAATATTTTCAGAAAATTTAAAATTAAAATCTTATCAAACAGCTCATTTTGAGCTTGGTAGATCGATTGTAGCACAAAGTGGAAGTTTGATTTCGCGCGTTCTTTACAATAAAAAAAGTACAACAAAAAACTTTTTAATACTCGATGCCGGAATGAACGATTTAATCCGCCCTGCACTCTATCAAGCTTACCATAAGATTGAAAATCTGAATGTTAGAGCAATGACGTGCTTATACGATGTGGTAGGTCCGGTTTGCGAAAGTTCTGATGTTTTTGTTAAAGATTATGCTCTTGGAGAAGCCCAACGTGGTGATTTAATAGCAATTAGAAGTGCAGGAGCTTACGGTGAAGTGATGGCTTCCAATTATAATCTAAAAGCTTTAGCGCAAGCATATTATTCAAACGAATTGAAATAAAAAAAAGCCTGACTTAAATTAAGTCAGGCTTAAATAAACACACACACACACAATTAAATCTAGGTAACCTATTATATTAATGAAAAATGAACCTTAATTTAAAACAGTTGTGAAAACTAAATTTCTTCATTTTCAGCTTCTTTCGATTTGCGTGGTCTTCCAGAACGTTGAGCATCAATTAAGCCGCTCATACCTTTTACTTCCCAGCGATTCAACCATTCACTTACGGTATCTCTGTCCACGTCAAAAATATCGGAAAGTTGGTCAATTCTATGTTTTTTAGCACTTAACAAAATAGCATGCGCTCTTTGTCTAACTTTAAAACTTGAGCTTTTACGCATTAAATCGTATAAACTGGCTTTTTCTTGCGGAGTTAAATTTCTTACAAATTTCATGAGTTCTAAATTTTAATAATGTCCTTATATTAAAAAATTGCAATGCAACTTTACGTTAATTCTTTAAAAATTTTACAATGCAAAGTTAAGGGCAAAAACTTTAAATATCAATAGAATTAATTACTGTTTTTATAGGTAATTTTACGCAAGTTTTGAAGTAAAAAAAGCAGTAATTTTACGCAAAAAACCAGTAATTTTACGCAAATTATACCTTTATTCTTTGATTATTTTGTTGGAATAACTTCTACTTTATATAAGTTAATTATTTTATTTTTAACACTTTAAAAAAATTTAATATAAAAAAAAACGCTCAAAAAAATGATTAAGAAAACACCAATTTATAAAACTAATTTTGATGTATTTAAAAAAAGAAAAAATTCTTATTTTTATCTTTTTTTTACAAAAATTGAAAAATAGTAAAGTATAATCTCAAAAAAAAGCTATTTTTTTAAAATGCCCCAATAATAACGAAACTATAATACTCATAAATGCAATCAACCCATTGAAAACCAATGAATTTTAACCAATTTAACTGAGTTTGTTGCGGTGTTCATATATCCTGCTTAACCTGGTCGTAAGCAAATTGCATATAAATTTGTGGTAAACCGGAATTTTTAACTTTTTACGCCATTGATAAGTTATGTTCTTCTAAAAAAGGAGTATCAACAATAATTTGGTCGGTATAAAAAAAATTCCATTCGTTTTTAAAATACTAAAAACCATATTATACAAAATCTGTTTTTCGCTATCTAATAAGTGATGTATGGATAAAGACGAAATTACAGCATCAAATTTTTGGGTAAAATTATATTTTGTAATATCGGCTACTTTTAAGCTAACTTTTTGATTTTTAGAACATCAATACTTAGTCATCGCGGGCATTTGGTCTGAAATATCTAACAATAGCAACCAAACATAAGAAAAATGCTCTAAAATTTTTTGAGAGAAAAAATTCCTATACCTGCTCCTAAATCCAAAATCATTGTTTTGAGTATAGAAAATTTTAAAATTTCAATTGACTGATTATATAAATTATCAAAACACCGAATTAATTTACTTCAGCCTGAATCGTAGTACTCTGAAACTTGTTTAAATTGATTTACTAAAATCTACTAAAAATAAAAAAAGGTAAGAAAAAATTATTTAAACTTCTTTAAATTAGGAATATACGTGCGGAAACGAGTCTGCTCATATTTTAAAATTTCTTTTCCCAAAGCAGCCATAAACGGAAAACCAATTGTTTCGTACTCATACTTATTATCATTGTAAATTTGGTCTTCGTTTACAAGAATCACTGCCGAAAGAAAAAATTCTACATTTATGTCAAAATCAACTATATAAGCACAATCAAGAAGAAAACCATAAGCATCGCCTACTTTATTAAAAATTTTAATATTTTCAGGCATTTTTTGTTTGCTGTCGCCAAAAATAAAAAATTTTACATAACTATCCCAATATTCTTTTTCGTCATATTTTGGAAAATCACTCTCTAAAGGACTAATTGACATATACTTATACAAAAATTTATAATCCGCTTTCGTTAAATCAAAACGCTCTTTTTCAGTAAAAACTTCTGGGAAAATGATTCTTTGCAGGGTTTTAAGCATACTTTCCAAAGGATAAAAATTTTTCTGGCTAAAATCCATCGGTTCATTAATTAAATTTTCACCCGAATAATAGCCTTTCCCTTTTAAAGTGCTTCCCATATCAAGATGCTGATATAAATTTTTAGCTTGTTGTGCAGATTGAAAATATATTTTTTTATCGTTTTCAAAAAAACTCATCGAAGGAGTTATTGTATTATCAAGCCCCGAAACCGAAAGTCGATGAGTAATTTTTATAGGCTCTATTCCTTTGTCTTCCAATGTTTTATTAATGTAATCTGCTCCCAAGAACTCAAACAACCGATTGTAAGCATCGTTGTCGCTTACCAAAAATATTTTTTTTATATAATGCTCAATGCTTGCATAGCCTGAAGATGAAGAAGAATCTCTAAATACAGCAATTTGATTTTCAGCTACAGAATCAATTTTCAATACCGAGTTTTTTGATATATTTATACCTTGTTTTTTTAATTTATTAACCTTTTCAAGAGCCAAAAAAGCAATCGGCATTTTAACAGTACTTGCCGGATAAAAGTAATGCGTCCTATTTACATTAAAATAAAAAGTGGTAAAGTGTGGATGATTTTTTTTATCTCTATCTATTTGAGTATAAATAATTTGAAGCTCATATTTTTGAGCATTTTCAGAAATTTCTTTTACAATTCCTTTAGAATTATGAAGAATTTGCTCTAAAAGATTTTCATTTTTTTGTGCCATATTTTTCAAACTAAACAAAATAATTAAACCAAATAAAAACAATACTTTTTTTTCCATAAAAATTAATTTTTTAAATAAGATAGTTTATTTTAAAACAAAAATATATTTTTTAGGTTAAACCCAAAATTTTAATTTACAAAATTGCTATTTTAAAAAAAAATTGTACTTTTGAAAAAGTCAAAATTATTTCAAAAATTTGAATCTCGAAATAAATATTTTATTATGAAAAAATTACAAATTTACTTTTTTATTTTCTTTTTCTTTTTGGCAATAAGCAATATAAATGCTCAAAATGAAATTCAAAAAAAAATAAAAAAAATTTATTACTCAACAAACGAAAAAATTGCTTCGTATTTGAACGATTCTACCGAATACAGTGAAATTTATTGTAACGAATTAATTATTAATACTTTAGGTGAAAAATATGCTCAATGGCCTGCCTGTGGAAATTACATAAAAAAAATAGTTTTCTGGTATAAATTAGCACCACCACACTGGGACGGAAACGGAAAATCTGCTCTGATAAAAATTAATTATTCTGAAAAATATGCACTCAATTCCGAAGTTTATGAATTTCTATTTGACGAAGGGAAATTGGTTTTCTGCTTCTTAAAACACAATGATTCAATGCAATATAGATACTATTTTGACAAAGAAAAACTCATTGAGTTTACTGAAAAAATTGACGAAAATGATGAATATTATACAAAACCGGAAAGTTCAGAAATTCTTGATAAAAGTAAAAAACTTCAAAATTTATTTTTAACAATGTTTGATAATTAAAAACTTACAATTTAAAATAAATACAAAATGATTCAATTCAAATTAAACGATGAAGTAATACAATATTTTGATAATGAAGATGTTTCGCTATTAAAATTTTTAAGAAATACAAAAAAAATAACCAGTGTAAAAGACGGCTGTTCAGGAGAAGGCACGTGCGGAGCTTGTTTGGTAGAAATAAACGGCAAGGCAAAATTAGCTTGTACTACCAAACTTAAATCCCTGAATAACAGTGAAATATATACTTTAGAAGGCATTCCCGACTCAATAAAACAAACCATAGCCCATGCCTTTGTAAATCACGGAGCGGTTCAGTGCGGTTTTTGCACACCCGGTTTTGTAATGCGTACCAGATTACTTTTGCGAGAAAATCCAAATCCGAGTTTAGAAGAAGTTCAAAAAGCCATCAAACCTCATTTGTGCCGTTGCACAGGTTATAAAAAGATAGAAACCAGCATTTTAGCCGCTGCAAAAGCTTTTCAAAAAGGAGAAAAAATTGAATTAATAAAAACTTCGGGAAAAATAGGGCAACCCGAACCCAAATATCAAGCGGTAAAAATCGCTCTGGGTGAACGAAATTTCGTAAACGATATTTTCATTGAAAATATGCTTTTCGCAGCTTTAAAATTCAGCGATTTCCCAAGAGCTAAAATATTGAAAATCAAGTTAGAAGAAGCTCAAAAATTTGAAGGAGTCATTAAAATATTTACGGCAAAAGATGTCCCTGCAAAAAGAAACATCGGATTAATTTTTGATGACTGGCAATTAATGATAGCCGAAGGCGAAATAACTCACTATATTGGCGATGTAATAGCCTCAGTTGTAGCAATTTCTGATGAAATCGCCCGAAAAGCCATTGACTTAATAAAGATAGAATACGAAGTTTTAACTCCGGTTACAGATGTATTTGAAGCTATGCAACCATCAAGTATTCAAGTACATAGCAACAGACCAAATCATTTTGAAAGTAGTATTATTAAAATCGGAAATTTTGACAAAGAAATAAAAAAAACAAATTTAATTGTTTCGGGAAAATTTGAAACTCAACGCATTGAACATGCTTTCATGGAATTTGAAACCGCAATAGCCATGCCTGAAAATACCGGAATAAAATTGTTTTCGCAAAGTCAAGGGATTTATGAAGATCGCCGTCAAATAGCTGAAATTCTGGGAATTAGCGAGGATTTGGTACATGTGGAATTAATCCCCAACGGAGGCGGTTTTGGAGGCAAAGAAGACATGACTGTTCAGGGGCATGTTGCTTTACAAGCTTATATTTTGCAAAAGCCTATAAAATTGAGCCTTACACGTCAAGAATCGATACAAATGCACCCCAAAAGACATCCTATTTTTATGGAGATGACTTTAGCTGCCGATAATACCGGAAAACTTATTGCTCTAAAATTAAAAGCGGTGGGCGATACAGGTGCTTATGCATCTGTGGGAATGAAAGTTATGGAACGAGTTGCCGGTCATGCAACGGGCGGCTACCAAGTTCCGTGCGTGGGCATTGAAGCTAAAACGGTATATACCAACAACATACCAAGCGGTGCTATGCGTGGTTTCGGTGCTAATCAGGTAAATTTTGCCTTAGAATCGCTCATTGACGAGCTTTGCGAAAAGGGAAATTTCGACCGTTGGAAATTTCGATTTGACAATGCACTGGTGGACGGTGCAAAGACTTCTACGGGACAAGAAGTTTTTGGAGTTGGCATAAGAGCTTGTCTATTAGAGCTTAAGGACAAATTTTACGCTGCAAAATATGCCGGACTGGCAACTGCAATAAAAAATTCGGGCGTAGGCAACGGAATGGCAGATTTTAGCAATGTAAAAATAGAAATAAAAGCCAAAAATAGAGTTATTTTACATCATGGTTGGACAGAAATGGGGCAAGGAGTTCACAATATGGCGTTGCAAACACTTTGCGAAGAAACAAATTTACCACCTCAAATCATTGAAGTAGTGGTAGATACAAATGCACAAATCAAAACAGGCATGACTACTTCTTCCCGCGCAACGGCTTTGGTTGGAAATGCTATCATTGAAGCAGCAAAAGCATTAAAAGAAGATTTAAAAAGTTTTGAATTAGAAAAATTAATTGGTAAAACTTATAAAGGCGGTTGGATTTGCGATTGGACAACCAAACCCGGAGCAAATGTAGAAAAGCCTATTACTCACTACTCTTACGGCTATGCTGCTCAACTCTGTGTACTTGATGACAAGGGTAAAATTAATAAAATTTATGCAGCTCACGATGCCGGAAAAATTATGAACCCTATTTTATTTGAAGGACAAATAGAAGGTGCTGTACACATGGGAATCGGCTACGCATTGAGCGAAAATTTGCCAATGAAAAACGGCTATTTAATAAGCAATAAAATGCGGCATTTAGGCATTTTGCGATCTGACCAAACTCCTGAAATAGAAGTAATTGGCGTAGAAGTAAAAGATTTAGTAGGTCCGTATGGAGCTAAAGGAATAGGCGAAATAGGCTTAGTTCCTACGGCAAGTGCCATTGCCAATGCCCTGTACCAATTTGACAAAAAAAGGCGTTACAAATTGCCAATGAAATAATAAATTTTCTGGTAAAAAAAGTTTAAAATAAAAAAACCGGACAAATATCCGGTTTTTTTTGTGCCCAGAACAAGAATCGAACTTGCACTCCAGTAATAGGAACATGGCCCTCAACCATGCGCGTCTGCCAATTTCGCCATCTGGGCTTTTCGGCTGCAAAAGTAAAAATAAATTTTTACTTACAAAAAAAAAAAACATTTTTTTCAAAAAGTTTTGCAAAATATTTTAAAATAGATACTTTTGATTAAAGTTTTTTTGTAAAAAAAGTAAAATAAAAAAACATCTTTCTAAAATAATAAAAAATTAACTTATTAATAATGAAAAACTTAAAAACAACTCTTATCATACTTTTAGTATTTTTGACTACATTATTAATTGCTTTTATACATCATTTGAAAAACAGTGAAGAATTTTTAACCACTCTAATTTTAAAAAATGGAGAAGCTTCTTTTAATTCAGACGAAGTAAGTTTCTCATTTTCAGAAGGGGAAATAAACAAAGAAAGTAAAATTAAACTTTCAAAAATTCGGAATATTGACTTTGATGAAAAAAATTTACTTTTCAGGAGTAAAAAAAGCTTTTTAATGAGTGGCAACATCAGCGACTTTTCTGGTACACTAACTATTGTGTTTAAATTAAGTGAAAAAATAAAAAAACAAAGTATTCAAAATATAAAAAAACAAGTATTTATTCTAACCTTTGAAGAATCATTTCGCTTGCCATTATTAGATACTGTACTTATGCCTTATTTCACTAAAAACCAAATAGATACATTAAATAATACGGTTACAACTCAAATAGATTTTAATTATTTAAAAAAATTTTACTCTGAGAAAAAATTCAAAATTGCATTTGAGCTGATTGTTTTTGAAAAACCGATTTCTTATATCGGTACAACAAATTTCAAAACGATTGAAAATGAAGAAGTTGAAAAAGACCCATTAAATTTTATATTATCAGAAATCGAAAATCAATCCGAAAAAATCAATCTTCTTAACATCGTTTTACGCCCGAATTCAAATCCTATTGAATTAAAATTCAGTGATTTGACAGATAATGAAGATGTTTTTTTAGTTCAAAACATTTATCAATTAGAAAAAAAATGGCTCGAACTCAATTCAACACCTTATCTTTATAAAGAAAACGAAAAATACGATTTAAAAGAACAAAAAAATTTACAGGTAAAATTAGGAAAATGCTTAATGCTATATGGTTTAAGTAATTACAGTTCAAATTGGGAATTTAATTTAGGAACAGGCAGTTGGTATGAAAACATAGCTATGAACGATTCTCTTTTTATTCAAAACTATGAAAATGAAGATTTTAAAACATTAAGTGAACCTTTCTTTTTCTCAAAAAATTCTGAAAAATTGAATGGTTTATTTTTTTCATTCTTAATGCGAAAAGGCGGTTTATTTTTTGCAAGCCAAGTCTTTCAAAATTTAAAACAAAATAGAAATAATTTACAAACTGCTATAAATAAGACACTTAACAAGAAAAAATTTACCAATGTGTACGTTGAGTTTTTTGATGTTTTACTACGAAACCCGAATAAACTGTTTCCGGGTTTAAATAGCAGTAAATTAGATAATTATCTACCTTTTGAACGAATAAATTTAGGAATAAAAACCCGTTCTGAAAAAATTGAAATTTCTTCAAATCACGAACTAAAGAATGGGAAGGTTTTAGGAAATTCAGATAAAAGTTTTACGGTACATTTTGCACAAGCAAATTATTCGGTTAATTTTTTAAAAATAGATGTAAATAGTCTAAATTCTGAGACAAAAAAAAGTTTTAATGAAGGAAAGTATAAATTAAAAATAAGTTTTAAAGGCGATGACAATATGGGCTGCCTTATTTACGAAGATTCAGTAAATCAATTAGTTCCAATCTCTAAGCAAAAACATTTTTTTAATAATAATTCGAGCATTTTAGTGAATAAAACTGGCAAATATCTATTTGTAATTTTAAATATTGATGGTTCTCAACCTCAAAAACCCAATTTGCAAAATATAAATTTAAAATTTGAAATTAAAAAAATATAAAACGCTTTTACCTTAAAATTTTATTTTTTATAAAAAACAAAATAGAATAAAAAAATATTCGTTTTAATAGTAGAATGTTTCATAATTTTGATTTTACCCAATGCCTTTGCTTCCTCCGCAAAGGCATTTTTTATGCAAATTATAAAACTTTCAATTTTTGTTCCAAAGCAAACATTTCATCACGAAGTCGCGCCGCTTCAATAAAATCAAGCTCTTTAGCAGCAGCTTGCATGGCTTTTCGAGTTTTTTCAATTGCTTTTTGCAAAGCCGGTTTGGTCATATATTGCACCACAGGGTCGGCGGCAATGCTTGTATTTTCGGGTTCTATGTAATAATTTGTTTTTTCTTTGCCAATTCCCAAGATAGAATTTTTGGATTTAACTATTTGTTGCGGAGTTATTCCATGTGCCTCATTATAAGCTAATTGCTTTTCACGGCGACGATTGGTTTCAGAAATAGTGGCTTCCATCGATTTGGTCATTTTGTCAGCATACATGATTACTTTTCCGTTTATATTTCGCGCTGCGCGCCCTGCAGTTTGAGTAAGCGAACGCACGGAACGCAAAAAGCCCTCTTTATCGGCATCTAAAATAGCAACCAACGAAACTTCGGGCAAATCAAGCCCCTCGCGCAAAAGATTAACTCCCACCAAAACATCAAAAATTCCTTCGCGCAATTGTTCCATAATTTCCACTCTATCAAGGGTTTCCACGTCTGAATGTATGTAGCGAGTGCGTACCTGAATATTTTGCAAATACTTGGTTAATTCCTCCGCCATTCGTTTGGTTAAAGTTGTTACCAAAATTCGCTCGTTGCGTGATATAACAAACTGAATTTCAACAAGTAAATCATCAATTTGATTCAAACTCGGTCGCACCTCAATAACGGGGTCGAGCAAACCGGTCGGACGTATAACTTGCTCTACTACAATACCTTCCGACTTTTGCAATTCGTAATCGGCTGGCGTAGCACTTAAATAAATCATTTGGTTGGTTATTTCTTCAAATTCTTCAAATTTAAGAGGTCGATTGTCGATAGCGGCAGGCAAACGAAAACCGTATTGCACCAAATTCACTTTTCGCGAATGGTCGCCTCCGTACATAGCGCGAATTTGGGGCAAAGTAACATGGCTTTCGTCAATTATTGTCAAAAAATCGTTTGGAAAATAATCCAACAAACAAAACGGACGAGTTCCGGGTTTTCTTCCGTCAAAATAACGGGAATAATTTTCAATTCCTGAGCAATGTCCAAGTTCTTTAATCATCTCCAAATCAAAGCTTACACGGTCTTCAATTCGCTTAGCTTCAAGAGGTTGCCCATTATCATTAAAAAATTGAACTTGTTTGAATAAATCGTCTTGAATGTGATGAATGGCGCGATGAATTTTTTCTTGACTGGTTACAAAAATATTTGCCGGAAAAATTACTATATTCTCAAGTTTTTGAATAGACTTACCCGTTTCACTTTCAAAGGATTCTATTTCTTCTATCTCATCGCCCCAAAAAGTAATTCGGTAAGCATCATCGTTGTAAGCCGTAAAAATATCCACCGTATCCCCTTTCACACGAAACGTACCACGCTTATTTTCAATCTCATTGCGCGAATACAAGGCTTGCACGAGCAAACGCAACAATACATTTCTATTCAGCACTTGTCCAACTTCTAAATTTATAATGTTTTCATTAAAATCTTCCGGATTTCCAATTCCATAAAGACATGATACAGAGGAAATTACAACCACATCTCTCCTACCCGACAGCAACGAAGAAGTGGTGCTTAAACGCAATTTTTCAATTTCATCGTTAATTGCCAAATCTTTTTCAATGTAAGTATCGGTGGTTGGAATGTAGGCTTCGGGCTGATAATAATCGTAATACGAAACGAAATATTCTACGGCATTTTGCGGAAAAAAATGCTTAAATTCGCCATAAAGTTGCGCCGCAAGAGTTTTATTGTGGCTCAAAATTAGGGTTGGTCTTTGCAATTGAGCTATCACATTTGCCATTGTAAAAGTTTTCCCAGACCCTGTAACACCAAGTAAAGTCTGGTATTGCGAGCCTCTTTTTATGCCTTCAACCAATTCTTTAATTGCTTGCGGTTGGTCGCCGGTAGGCTTAAATTCAGAAACCAATTCAAATTGTTTGTTCATTATTTGAAAATCAGTTATTTGTATTTTTCAATCTTATAAAAAAATACCGAATAAATTTTAAACTATTCTTTTTTATTTTCTCGCTTTTTCTTAAAAAAATCTTCCAAGAAAATTTTATAATCTATTCCTTTGTATTTATCTTCGGAAAAATAAGTAAGCATGGCTTCTAAATCTTTTGAAGCAATAAAAACTGAATTTTTATGCAAAGGCAAAACCTCCTCGTTTAAAATAAGAAATGCCGGAAAAATCATTTTTCCTTCGAGCATAGCAACAGGCAAATCGTGAAAAGTATTGCCTTCGCCACGATTAAAATACTTAACTCCGTGAACTTCAATGGTATCGCGGTCAAGAGCATTGATGCGAATGGGATAGTATTTTTCATTTAAAAGTTTTGCGACATCGGGATTGTTGTAAGTAGCTATAAACATGACAGTTGCGCCTACATTCCAATTGGCGTAAATATCAACAAAAAACTTTCGTTTTTCAAATTTATTCTTTTCTTGCGCCTCGGCAAAAGTGAGCCATTTTACCAAACTTCGGGTCATGGTGTATCCACGCGTATTTTTTGCCGGATAAGTTTTATCGTAATGTTCAAACCAGTCGTTGTAAGTTGTTGAATGATAAACATTTTCTGATGTATAAATCAAAATTGGAAAAATAGCGTCCCGGTCTTTGTAACCAAAATAAGAACTTCCAAATCCATCGACATTAAGTAAAACCATTGCCGGAAATTGAATTTCATTTCCGAGAATGAATTTAGCAAAATCATGCATTCCACCAGTCTTATTTTCAAATACTTGCCCATCGAGATACACAATTTTTTCTTTTGAATACGCATCAATTTTTACACAATAAAACCGAACATTCAGATAATTAGCCACCTCATACATTTTAAAAGTGGTATCTTCCATAGCTTTACTTTGCTCCTTGTTGTCGGAGATAAAAATAAAAATCGGTTTTTGCTTTTTAGCAAATTCGGCTTTTGCCTGTTCGAGCGTAATCCATTCAATTTTACCACTATCGGGCAAATTTGACTGTGAAAAAATTTTTTGCGAAAGCAAAAAAAGTACAAAAATAAATACTCCTTTTTTCATACATTTTTTATTTTTTTAATGAATTAAACTTAGAAATAAGCACAAAATTTTAATTTTACTTTGCCCAAATTTTATACAAAAATAAAAATAAATTGAAAGAATTCCAAATTAATCTTCGTCTTCTCCTTTTTCACCTTTTTCTTTATTTTTTTGTAAAAAAGAATTTTCTACCACGTAATTAAAATCTTTCAAAACAATAACCGCTGTACCAATGGCTACGGCAGCTTTTACTTTAACTAATATGTGCGCATCGTCGTTGGTTATCCAAATTTGAAGGTCTTTTTCTTTTTTGAAAGAGCCGTTGGGTTCAATAACCGGCACTAATTTGATACATTCTACACGTCCGAAATTGGTATTAATTTTTTCGGTTTTTGTATATTTGAATTTAAGGGTGTAAAATTTATCTTCAAAGTAAACATTTAACAAAATAATCTGGTTTTTCTTTAACTCGTTGAATAAAAATCTTCGGGTATAATAAAAACCGGAAACAATGTCCACAATGTTAGGTTTTGAAGGAACAACGCCTTTATTTGTGCTGATAATCTGATTCTTAGTTCTATCAAAAAGCACTTCGTTGTAGTTTCTGTAATTTTCTTCTTTTATATTTCGCACCGATTTTATAGGCAAACCAGAAATGATGTCCACATAACTGTCGTAAACGTTTTCTAAAAAGAAAAAATTTCCGGCAAAACCGGCATTTTTAGCAACAGCACGGAAGTGATAATAATAACTGTCGCCAATTTCTTCTATTTTTGTAACTAAAACCGCTTCTCCGCCTTTTACAACGCCAAATTTGGCATCGTAGCGAAGGATTTCGCCTACTTGAAACGATTTGTTATCTGCCATTGCAGTCGAATCTCGTTTAAATTTATCAATCGAAACGATTTCTAAATTTTGTGCTTTATTTTTTAAAAATAATAAAGCAAAAATTGAAAAAATAAAAAGAGTTTTTTTCATATCTAAAAAAATAAAATTCATAATCAGAATTATTTATCATTTTTTTAAAGAATCAATTGAAAAATAATTATTTACATGAAATTAACAAAAATTTTCATTCAATCAAATTTTTTCATTTTTTTTTCAAATAAAAAAAATAATAAATTGCTGTAAATTGAAACGTTTGTATTAAAACAAAATTTTGATAAAAAAAGATGTTTTAAAACTATTTTTTAAATTTTTCTATTTAATATATTAATATTCAATAGACTAACTCATATTATTATTTTAATTTTTTACAAAATTTTAACGAAAGTAAGGAATAAAATTGTAAAATTAAAAACCTTTTTTATTTTTGTAAAAAATATAAAATAATGCAATTTACAAACTAAAAAAAATAAAAAATATGTTAAAAGGACATCCGAAAGGACTTATTGCCGCGGCTTTGGCGAATATGGGCGAACGCTTCGGCTTTTATACCATGATGGCAATCTTGGTTTTATTTTTACAAGCCAAATTTGGTTTAGATGAAGTGGGTGCAGGCTACATTTATTCTACGTTTTACGCTCTTATTTACATACTTGCGTTGGTTGGCGGTTTGATAGCCGATAAAACACGCAATTACAAAGGAACTATTTTAACCGGTATTGTGATTATGGCTTTGGGCTATTTTTTGATAGCCATTCCCACTCCTACGCCCGTTCCTGATTTAACTTTCTATCTGATAATGACCTGTTTAGGTTTATTTGTAATTGCTTTTGGCAACGGTTTGTTTAAAGGCAATCTACAAGCACTTGTAGGTCAAATGTATGATAATGAAGAGTTTAAAGCAAAAAGAGATTCCGGCTTTTCGCTTTTTTACATGTTTATAAATGTAGGAGCTATTTTTGCACCTTTGGCAGCTATTGGCGTGAGAAACTGGTGGTTGGATTCGCACGGATACGCTTACAATGCGGGTCTTCCGGCTTTGGCACACTCCTATTTAGATGGCAGCATTACGCCCCAAGCCACCGAAAGCCTGAAAACTATGGCAAACGAAGTTACTTTAAGCGGTGCGCCAGTTGAGAATTTAGATGTTTTTGTAAAAAATTATCTCGACCTTTTTTCTACCGGTTTTCACTATGCTTTTGCAACAGCCATTGGTGCGATGTTAATTTCCTTGATTATTTATTTAGCAAATAAGAAAAATTTTCCAAACCCCAAAGGAAAAGCCGGCGAGGTATCGAAAGAAGAAATTTTAATGGACATAAAAGAAGTAAAACAACGTTTGTACGCCCTTTTTGCAGTGTTCGGAATCGTTATCTTTTTCTGGTTCTCGTTTCACCAAAACGGTCTGAGTCTCACTTACTTTGCCAAAGATTATACCAATTTATCGTCAATCAATATTTCAATAGGAAGCATTAGTTTGAAAGGTGCGGAATTGTTCCAATCCATCAATCCGTTTTTTGTGGTTTTCTTAACTCCTTTGGTGGTTTGGCTTTTTGGCTGGCTCAATAAAAAGGGCATTGAACCTTCAACGCCCAAGAAAATAGCGATTGGTATGTTTATAGCCGCAATGGGCTATGTGGTAATGGTTCTCGGTTCGCTTGGTTTGCCCGACTTTGCAAGCATTAACCCCAAAGAAGGCGGAACTCCACTTTTAGATCCCGAAAAAGTTACTCCTATGCTTTTGGTTTTGACTTACTTTGTGCTAACTGTTGCCGAACTTTTCATTAGTCCGCTTGGTATTTCGTTTGTATCGAAAGTGGCACCGCCTCAGTATCAAGGCATTATGCAAGGCGGCTGGTTGGGTGCAACGGCTCTGGGCAATCAATTGCTTTTCATTGGCGGCATCATGTATAAAAACATTCCGCTTTGGATAACTTGGAGTGCATTTGTAGTGGTTTGTTTGATTTCGATGACTACTATGATATTTATGCTCAAATGGTTAGAAAGAATAGCGAAATAATTTTTCCGTAAAATAATTTAAAAGCAAGCAAATAAAAAAACAACTAAATAAAGTAATTTTTCTGATATTTTACAACAAAAAAATTTAATAATTTATTATAAAATTTCTTTAAAAATGCTTTATTTAGTTGTTTTTTATTCTATTTCTTTTTAAAAATTAAATTGGTATTTCTACAAAAAATAAAATAACACCTAACACGGTAATAAATGCGCCTATCCATTCTTTTAAAGTAACCTTTTCTTTAAAAATAAAAATAGCCGGCGGAATGATTAAAACCGGAACAATAGCCATAATAGTGGAAGCAATGCCCGAAGTAGTATATTTTACAGCCAAAAGCGAAAAATAAACCCCCAAAAAGGGACCGAAAAATGCTCCGATTAAAATGGCTTTAACGGTGCTTTTGTTACTGTAAGCCAACGAGATTCGATACCAATTTTTGCCCAATGAAACAATGATTCCAAACGAAACCGCTCCTACGATAACACGAATGTGCGTAGCGGCGATGGCATCGTAATCACCCATGCCGTATTTGCTCAAAACAATGCCGATTGCCTGCCCCAAAGCACCACCCAAAGCATACAAAATGCCTTTATATGAGTAATTTAGCGAAATTTTTTTCTTTTGTCCTTCTTCATTGCTTTTTCTATTTAAAATAACCAAAGCTATTCCACTCAAAGTGAACAACATACCGATTGCATTTTGCCAAGTCATGGCTTCGTTCATAACCAGCCAACCGATAAAAAAAGCCATCGGAGGAGCTAACGCCATGATTAACATTGAAATACGCGCTTCAACATATTCGTAAGATTTGAAAAGGGTGTAATCGCCAAAAACAAAACCGATTAAACCCGAAAGCCCTAACCAAATCCACTGATGCGCGCCTGCATCGGAAGGTAAAAACGTGCCGCGCAATAAAAACGACAATCCGCTGAGTAAGAAAAAAGCCAAAAAAAGCCTTATAAAATTGACTGCTATTGACCCAACATTGTTTACAGCTCTGTGAAATGCCAAAGCCGTTAATGTCCAAAACATAGCCGTAATGAGTGCGGCAAATTCTCCTAAATATGTCTGTATCATTTATTTATATTTATTTTTTTTAAAAAAAAAATTTTACAAATGTATGAAATAAGGTTTTCATTTTTTTGTAAAAGAAAAAATTTTATTCAAAAATTTCTTTTTTTTCAAACCCAATTTTTAAATAATAAATTTCTGAAAAACAATTATTTAACTTTTTTTTTCCATTAAAAAAATAAATAATTTTATTTTAAATTGATTTTTAACAAAAAAATATATAATTTAGCATTAATTATTAAAGAATTTAATGTTTTATAAAAATAAAAATTGAACATTGAAAATTGTTATTATAAAGAATCATTCAACGCAAAATTTGGTCATTTTTTTATAAAAAAATTTTAAATAACCGATTTACAAAATTTAAAATTTTTTTCTTTCATTCAAAGCAAATTTCTTTATTTTTAATCAAATAATAAAGATTTTAATCTACTTTGAAAAATAAATTTAACAATTTTCAAAAAAAATTTTAGGAAACGAAATTTAAAAAAAATTCTTTTTAAAAAATTAAAATGAAGAACGAAAAAGAACCCGTAAATACCGAAATAATTGAAAAAAAGCCCACGCATTATGTAGGAATTGGAGCATCGGCAGGTGGTTTGGAAGCATTGGAAGAGTATTTTGAACACATGCCCAACAATACCGGTATGGCTTTTATAGTGGTTCAGCACCTTTCGCCCGATTATAAAAGTATGATGGTAGAATTACTTTTAAGGCGTACCCGCATGAAGGTAATTCAAATAGAAGATGGAATGGAAGTTATGGCAAATTGTATTTACCTAATTCCTCCAAAGAAAAACCTAACTATTTTTCATGGAAAACTTATTTTGACCGAGCAAATAAGAAACAGTACCTTGAACTTGCCGATTGATATTTTCTTTCGCTCGTTGGCTATCGACCAGCAAAAACGGGCAGTTGGGGTTATCCTTTCGGGAACGGGAAGCGATGGAACGCTTGGAATTAAAGCCATTAAAGAGCAAGGCGGCTTGGTAATGGTGCAAGATTACAACAATGCCAAATTTGACGGAATGCCGAAAAGCGCGATTTCTACGGGCTTGGTGGATTATATTTTAGATGCCGATAAAATGGGCGATTCGTTGGTAAAATATGTCAGTCACCCAAATGTATTGAACGAGGAATTATTGATAGAAAAGAGTGAGGAAACGGATTTGGTAAAGATTTTGAGCCTGATTCGTTCGTATTTGGGTGAAGATTTTTCGTATTACAAGCCCAAAACCATTATTCGGCGAATTGAGCGAAGAATCAGTGTAAATCAATTGCAAAATTCGCAAGAATACATCAAGCTTTTGCTTAGTTCAAAAGGGGAATCGGAAATTTTGGCAAAAGAATTTTTAATTGGTGTAACTCAATTTTTTAGAGATAAAGAAGCTTGGCAAATTATCGAAACGGATATTTTGCCTAAAATTTTATTAAAGACTGAAAATCAAGGCAGTATAAGACTTTGGAGCGCGGGTTGTTCAACGGGCGAAGAGGCCTATTCGTTGGCAATCTTGTGCCAAGAATACATGCAAAAAAATAATTTAAACATTGATTTGAAAATATTTGCAACCGATTTGGATAAAGCCGCCATCAAATTTGCGGGTTATGGAATTTATCCCGAAAGCATTGTAGCAGATGTTCCTCAAGATTATTTGCATAAGTATTTCCTTAAAAAAGAAGGAAGTTATCAGGTAAATGAAAACATCAGACAATTGGTTATTTTTGCCAATCACAATATTACAACCGACCCGCCTTTTTCAAAAATCAGTTTGGTAACGTGTAGAAATTTGTTGATATATTTTAAATCGGAAATGCAGCACAAAGTACAGCAATTGTTCCAATATTCGCTGTCAAAAGGAGGATTTTTGTTTTTGGGAAGCAGCGAAAGTTTAAGTGGTTCGCTCGATGCCTTTGAAATAATGAGTTCAAAATGGAAAATTTTTAAATATCGAGAAAATTATTCCATGCCTCCGTTGGTAAATTTAATCAACCCGCAAACACAAACGCGAACAATCATTTCAACGATTCCTAAAATGAACGAGCCATATGTAGAAAAAGTTCAAAGTCCCGATTTTTATTTGTATGAAATGGCGTTAAACTTTTTTGCACCGGCAGGTGTTATTGTAGATAAAAATAACAATATTATTCACTTTTTTAAAGATGTAAAACGATTTTTTGATTTTCCGGAAGGCAAAGCCAGTTTTAATTTAATCGAATTGTCCAATCCACAACTTTCGATTGTTTTTTCCAATCTTTTGCACAAAGCAAGAAAAGAAAAAAAAGAAGTGAATTTGAATAAATTCAAATTTAGCGAAAAAGAAAGAATTATTTACTTAAATATTTCGGCAAAATTAATTCACCTTAAAAGGACAAAACAAGATTATGTAATCCTTGCAATAGAAGAAGAACAGAAATTTTTAACCAGTGATAATTTCGCCGAAATAAATTATAATTTCGATGAACAAGCTGCCGAGCGCATACGCGAATTGGAGCAAGAGTTGCAATTTAGGGACGAAAACCTGCAAACCACTGTGGAAGAGCTTGAAACCTCGAATGAGGAATTGCAAGCTACTAACGAAGAATTGGTTTCTTCAAACGAAGAGTTGCAAAGTACCAACGAAGAGTTACAGTCTGTAAATGAGGAACTTTACACAGTCAATTCGCAATATCAAAGCAAAATTTCGGATTTAACGGAACTTAATAACGACATCAACAATCTTTTGGTAAACACGCGAATAGGCACGCTTTTTTTAGATAGTCAGTTGTTTATCAGAAAGTTTACTTCCGAAATCACGCACACCATCAATGTAATGGAAATTGATATCGGACGTCCGTTTTCGCACATCACTTTCAACTGTGCTTATTTGAATTTTTATGACGATGTAAACAATGTTCTTAATACGCTCATTCCCAAAGAAATAGAAGTAAAAGCAAACAACGGTTCTTGGTATTTGATTAAAATTCAGCCTTATAGACATGCCGATAGGTCAATTCACGGCATTTTAATAACCCAAATCAATATCAATACTTTGAAAAAAACGCGCATCATTAACTTAAAACTCAGTCAAGCCATTGAGCAAAGTGCTAATGCCGTGTTAATCACCGATATAGATGGAAGTATTGAGTATGTCAATAGAAAATTTATAGAAATAACCGGATATAATTTAGACGAAGTAATCGGAAAAAATCCCCGTATTTTAAAGTCGGGAAAACACGATGGAGAATTTTACAAAGGAATTTGGGACACCATAAAATCAAAAAAAATATGGAATGGCGAAATTCTGAATAAAAATAAAAACGGTGATTTGTATTGGGAAAAAAGCAGCATCAGTGCTATATTAAATTCTTCGGGCGAAATAACAAACTATCTGGCTATCAAAGAAGACATTACAGAGCGTAAAAAAATGGAAGAACTTTTGCTTGTTAAAGATTCGATTTTAGGAATGAACCAACAAATAGCCAATATTGGTTCATGGGATTTTGACTTGCAAAACGATAAATTATTTTGGTCGATAGACACTTACCGAATTTTTGGTTTTGAAAATAAAAAAGATGGCATAAATTATTCCAAATTCTTGGAGTTTGTTCACCCCGAAGACAGAAAAACAGTTCACGAAAATTATCAAAAAGCGATTTTGGAATCAAAACCTTTTACATTGACATACAGAATTATACGTGCTAATGGCGAGGTTAGAGTGATAAAAGCAAGTTCGATAGAAATTAAAAATTCGCAAGGCAAAGTCATTCGTTCGGTTGGAAGCATCATTGACATAACTAACATAGTGAATTGGAACGATTTAATGAATGCCCCAAAAGCAAATTTTGAACAAGAAGATTACTATTCTTTAAATACAGAAAATATTAAAAATCAATTAAATAAACTAACAAATAGTTTAGGCAAAGCCTATATTTTGTGTAAACTAAATATTGAAGAAGATTATTTTTCGTATGTAGCTCATAACTCATTGTTTTTAAATGAATTAGAAATTATAGTTGATATTCTGAATAAAACCAATAAAGAAATAACTATTTTTGAAAACATTGATATTGAAGTATTTAAAAAAGTAGTTATCGAAAATTCCGATTTTGAATTTGATTTTTTTGTAGCTTCCAAAAAACAATCTCTACATGCAAAGTGTTATTCTCCAGAGAATAAATATTTTGTAGTTATTTTTTGAAAAATTGGAAACTATTTAAAAGTCTAAAAATAAATTTTGTAATACCGAATTATTTTATTTTTTTTTAGAATGATTATCCAGATTTTTTGAAAAAAAATGAATAAAAAATGCAATTTTTGAAAATTACAAGATTTGATTTTTAGATTTTTTTAAATAAATTCTAAAACCCGTAAGTTAATGTATCAATAGCTTAATAAACAGCATGTTGGCAATTAAATTGAAAGCATTTTGCAAACAATTGATACAATAACTCTGTTCGTTTGCAAAAGACCTACGGATTTAGATAAAATAAAAAAAACCGGATAATTTTTACAAAAAGTAAAACGACTTACCCAAAAATAGAAAATAAAAATGGACGATAAATTAAAAGAATTAAAAGAGCGGGCTGAGCAAAAACGAATCTCAAAAAACATAGATATTTCAACACTTTCAGCAAAAGATATTTTACAATTGGTAGAAAATTTAGAGGTATATCAAATTGAACTTGAAATGCAAAATGAAGAATTGAAATCGGTTCAAAAAGATTTAGCTACAGCCAAAAATAAGTATTTTGCACTCTTTGAGTTTGCTCCTGTAGGTTACATTCAAATCGATGGAAATTTTAAAATAATAGATCCAATTCGGCTTTTGCAGAAATTTTTAAATTGAAAAAAAATGAAATTCTTTCTCATGCTTTCACTCATTTTTTATCTCCCGAATACCAAGATAGTTTTCATTTTGCTTTTTACAAAGTAAAAAATTCAAACAAAAAACAATCGCTCGAAGTACAATTAATACTGGAAACCAAAGAGTTAGTTTGGGTAAAAATTGAGATGATTTCTTATGATAATGGTGAAAATACGTTCATTTCGGTTCACAACAAAGAAGAAGAAAAAATGGCGGAAATAGAATTAAAAAGACAACGTGAACAACTTCAAGATCTTAACTCAACAAAAGACAAACTTTTTTCAATCATCGGGCATGATTTAAAAAGCCCCATGAGCCACATCATTAGTTTTTCCAATTTATTGCATTCAAAATACAATACTTATACCGATTCAAAGCGTAAACAATTCATTGACATTATTTTAGAATCGGCAAACTCGGTTCACATTCTGCTCGACAACTTGCTCGAATGGGCGCATTCGCAAACCAAAACAAAGAAAATAATTATAGAAAATACTGATTTAAAAGAAGTTATAGAAACAGTTATTGAACTTTTTAAACATTCATTTTCTGAAAAACAAATAGAAATAAAAAACTACATTCAGGAATCGGTTTTTATAAGAAGCGATATAGAAATGCTAAAAACGATATTGCGCAATTTGCTCTCAAATGCCCTAAAATTCAGCTATCCAAAATCTCAAATTGAAATAGCCATAGAAAATACAAGTTACAACAGCATCATTCGCATTTCCGATTCGGGCAAAGGAATGTCGCCCGAAACAGTAAAAAATTTATTCAAATCGGGAAAAGTGAGTTCGGAAGAAGGCACAAACGGAGAAAAAGGAACAGGCTTAGGATTAATTATTTGCAAAGAATTTGTAGAACAACTCAGTGGGAAAATTTGGGTTGAAAGTACTGAAAAACAAGGCAGTTCATTCTTCTTCACGCTTCCATTAGTTCATTCATTAAAAGTTGAAAAAATTGGAAGTGCCAAATACAAAGTTTTAATCATTGACGATGAAGAATTAAACTACTTTTTACTTTTCGAATACCTTGCCAATGAGAATGTTGAAACGGTTTATGCCGAAAACGGACAAGCTGCCATAGCTTTGTGCAAAAAAAGTCATTTTGACCTGATAATTATGGATATAGTTATGCCCGATATGAATGGTTATCAAGTATGTAGAGAAATTAGAAAATTTAATAAAAAGGTACCAGTTATAGCTATTTCGGGCAATCCTGCTTATATCAACGAAAATTTTGCTATAGAAGCCGGTTGCGATGCAATTTATGAAAAACCCATCGATGAAAAACGTATTTTATCCATTGCCAATCAATATTTACAATATAAAATAGGATTGACCTTTTAATTTTTACGGTTTTTATTTTTGAAATTTTAAGGTATTTTTTATTTTTTCATAAAAAATACCTTAAAACTTAAATTTATATAAAAAAAAGTCTATTTTAAAAACTCCTGAAACCAAAAGCCAGAATCTTTAATATGACGTTCGAGAGTTTCAAAATTTACATAAATCAACCCAAAACGCGTTCTAAATCCCTTATTCCACTCAAAATTATCAGTCGGCGACCACACAAAATAACCATTTACATTCACGCCTTCGCGTTTTGCTTTCAAAATAGCAGCTAAATGCGTTTTAAAGTAGTTAATTCGCTCTAAATCATGTATTTTCCCATTTTCCAAAACATCGGGAACGCACGTTCCATTTTCAGTAACTATCAGATTTTTAATGCCTTTGTATTGACTATACGCTTTTAACCGATGATAAAGTCCTTCGGGATATATTTCACCATTCATTTCATTTCGCGGCACGCCACGCTCTTCGGCAGTAATTTCTTTAGCACGCATTCCGGGCATCACCGATTTTTTTGCAACCGTTCTAAAATAATATTGCACTCCAATAAAATCAAAATCAAAAGCCATCTTTTGTTCATCCCCCTCTTCAAAGTATTTCCGCATTTTTTTCAAAATTGGCACCGTATCTTCAGGATAACCCATTCCAAGCGATGGCTCCACAAATAAGCGATTCATAATTGCGTCCATACGCTTAGCAGCAGCAACATTTTTTGGATTTGAGTCAATAGGTTCAACGTAAGTAGTTACAAATGTGGTTCCTACATTCGCATTTTCTACATTTTTCCTAATCACTCTTCCCCCTTCAGCTTGACACAAAACCGAATGATGCACCGCACGCATAAATCCGGAAAGACTTTTTTCGCCGGGCGCAAAAATTCCATTCATATAGCCATTTCCGGTGTATGAAAGCGGTTCGTTTAAAACCATCCAATTTTTCACTTTTGCGCCAAATTCCTTTGTTACCACATCAACATAATTCGTAAACCATTCAATAATTTTACGATTTTTCCAGCCTCCCTGCGCCTCTAAAACTTGAGGTAAATCCCAGTGATAGAGCGTTATCCAAGGTTCTAAGCCCTCTTGCAGGCAGGCATCAATCACACGATGATAAAAATCTAATCCCTTTTGATTTACTTCGCCCGTGCCTTTCGGCAAAATACGAGTCCAAGCAATTGAAAATCGAAAAACGTTGAAATTCAATGATTTAATCATTTTAATATCTTCGGTAAATTTGTGATAAAAATCGGCAGCCACATCAGCGTTTTCGCCTCTTTCAATTGCTTTTGGCTCTCGCGAAAAATTATCCCAAGTCGATTCGCCCTTGCCATCAACATTCCACGCACCTTCTGTTTGATAAGCAGCCGCCGCTACGCCCCAAAGAAAATTTTCCCCGAAATCTTTTTTAGAAAATTCCAATTCATTTATTTGCGATAAAACGATTTTTCCAAACATGGAATTACTTAATATTAAGCCTGTTCCAAAAATTCCAATTCTTTTAAGCCATTCTCTTCTATGCATCATTTTACTATTTTTTTTAGTTATAACAATATTTTAAAAGCAAATTTTAGCTATTTTTTTTCAATTTGATTTTTTTTTTTACAAAAATAAAAAAAATGCAGAAAATAAATGAAAAAAATGTGTTTTTAAATAATTCATTTTTAATGGAATAGAATTTTTAACAAAAAAAAAGATTTTTTTTACACAAAAAAAATTGGAAATAAAAAAAATGAATATAAATTTGACCAAATGGTTAAACTAAATAATCAAACCATTTAATCAAACCAAAAAATAGAGTAAAAAAATGAATGAACAAAAAACTGAAACCGAACAACAAATTCTGAAAGCCGCTAAGCAAGTGTTCACGCGCAAAGGCTTTGGCGGAACGCGCATGCAAGAAATAGCCAACGAAGCAAAAATTAATAAATCGCTTTTACACTATTATTTTAGGAGTAAACAATTGCTTTTTGAAGCCATTTTTAAAGATACGTTGTTTGAATTTGTAGGAAAAATAAAGCTCATTTTTAATTCTGAAGAAGAATTAATTACAAAAATCCCCAAAATAGTCCACACTTATTCTGATTATTTACAAAAAAATCCGTATATAGTTATTTTTATTTTACGGGAATTGCAAGCCGAACCAAAGATAATTTTAAAAATTGTAGAAATGATAAACATTAAATCGTTCCACTTTTTTGAACAAATAAATCAAGAAGTAGAAAAAGGAAAAATGAAACCAATAAAACCGGAACATCTGTTTATCAACATTTTAAGTCTAACCATTTTTCCCGTAATAGCCAAACCCATAATAATGGCAGGGCTAATGCAAGGCAGCAACGAACTTTACAATCAATTCTTAGAAGAGCGAAAAGAAATTGTAATTAATTTTATATTTTCTGCTATTTATTAATAATTTTAAATTATATAAAAATATATTTTCAAAACTAAATAATAAAAAATAATAAGACAATGAAACGAATTTCAACAATAATTTTATTGCTTATAATAATGAGTGCAAATCTGACAAGTCAAGAAAAATATACATTAGAAGACTGTTATAGAATAGCTTATACAAATTATCCACTCATTAAGAGCAAAGAACTGAATTGGAAATTGAACCAAACAAAAATTGAAAATTTGAAAGTTCTTTATCTTCCATCAGTAAGTATCGATGCCAGAGCAACTTATCAATCTGATGTGATGACAATTGGAGTAGAATTTGCATCGTTGCCGGCAGCAGCGCAACCCAAATTTCCAGAACCGCCATTTCACAATGTTTATGCCGATTTGAATATTCAGCAAACAATTTGGGATGGTGGCTATTCAAAACTGCAAAAAAAAATAGAAGAAATTGATGTAAAATCTGAAATACAAAACATTGAAATTGAGACATCTAAGATAAAAGAGCAAATTTTAGAAACTTTTTTTCTGGTTCAAATATTAGAGCAGCAAGCGCAAATTATTCAATTGTCCATTCAATCGCTCAAAGAGCAAGAAAAAACAGTCGAATCGGCAGTTTTAAATGGTATTTCTACCGAAACAAACCTGATACAAATGAAAGCCGAAATCTTAAAACTTGAACAGAAACTCATTGAAATTGAGGCAGGTAGCCAAACAGCTTACCTTTTGCTTTACGAAACAATGAATATAGAAGAAAGTGAAAAAAAGCCCATCGAACTGCTTACAATCCATTATACTCCAAACGATACATTTACTCGACTCGAAAATGAGCTTTTTAAAGTCCAAAAAGAAAAATTAAATGCTTATTCAGAAATAACAACGGTGATCAAATCTCCTAAAATAGGCGCATTTGCCAAATTTGGCTATGGAAATCCGGGTTTGAATTATTTCAGTGGAGGTTGGGACTCGTATTATATTGTAGGCTTGAACTTTAGCTGGAAATTTTGGGATTGGAATGAAACAAAACGCAAGCAACAAATCTTCAGCATACAAAGCCAATTAATTGATAATAAAGAAGAAACGTTCAATAAAAACATTCAAACGTTAATTAAAAAACAAGAAAGCGAACTTGAAAAACTTGAAAAATTAATTTCAACCGACCAAGAGCTGATAAATATGAATAAATCAATAGTTGAAAATTATAATTCACAGTTAAAAAACGGAAGTATTACAACAAGTGAATATTTAACACAATGGAATAAAATGCTTATTTCTGAATTAAATAAAAAATTGCATGAAATTGAATTAGAGAAAATTAAAGCAAATTTACAACTCATAATGAATAATTAATTTATTTTTATGCAAAAATAAAAATAAAATTATATAAATAAAATATAGAATAATAATCTTTTATAAAATAAAATTTATGAAAAAAATAATTTTAATAGCTTTGACAACTTTCATGATTGCATCGTGCGAGTTAAATAACGAAAAATCAGATGCTTATGGCAATTTTGAAGCGACCGAAATCATGGCTTCTGCACAAGCTTCAGGTCAATTGATTGCATTTGAAGTAGATGAAGGTAAATCTTTAGAAAACAATCAATTAGTCGGTCTTATTGATACAACCTTGTTTTCAATAAAAAAAGAACAAATAATTGCAAAAAAGAAGTCAATTTCTACCCAAACAGATAACATTTTGGCGCAAATTGAAACTTTTGAAGAACAAAAAAAGACAGTTTTAATAAACAAAGAGCGAATTGAAAAATTGTTCAAAGACGGTGCCGCTACTCAAAAACAAGTTGATGACATTGAAGGACAATTAAGTGTAATAAACAAGCAGATAAAAGCCATAAATACTCAAAATGCGTCCGTATTGAGTGAAGTTTTAGCAATGAATAAGCAAATTGATGAGCTAAATTATTATATTGAAAAATGCAAGGTAATCAATTCAAATAAAGGAGTGGTTTTGACAAAATTTGCCGAAGCCAGCGAAATCGTAGCCCAAGGAATGCCTTTATACTCAATAGCTGATTTAGAAGAACTTACACTAAAAGTTTACATTGATGCCCTTCAACTTTCCGAAATAAAATTGGGTGATAAGGTAGAAGTTTTAGTGGACAAAACGAAAGATGAAAATAAAAAGTATGATGGTATAATTTATTGGATTTCGCCTCAAGCAGAATTTACTCCTAAAATAATACAAACTAAAAATGAACGAGTTAGCTTAGTTTATGCCGTAAAAATAAAAGTCAAAAATGATGGATATTTAAAAATAGGAATGCCGGGTGAGGTAAATTTTTCAAACAAAAAAGTATCAGAATAACAATGGTTAAAATAGAAAATCTATCAAAATCGTATGAAAATGGTCAAATTCATGCACTCAAGAACATTAATTTGAACATAGAACGTGGCGAACTCTTCGGGCTAATAGGACCTGATGGAGCAGGTAAAACAAGTCTTTTCCGAATTTTGACTTCTTTATTAATCCCAGATTCAGGCAATGCCTTGATATTGAACTACAATACGATAAAAGATTACAAAGAGATTCGCAAAATTACAGGCTACATGCCCGGACGTTTTTCTCTTTACCAAGATTTAAGTGTTGAAGAAAATTTAGAGTTCTTTGCCAGTGTTTTCGGTACAACCATCAAAGAAAATTATTATTTGATTGAGGATATTTACAAACAAATAGAACCTTTTAAAAAGCGTTTAGCCGGAAAACTTTCTGGAGGAATGAAACAAAAACTGGCACTTTCATGCGCACTTATCCACAAACCGGAAATTCTAATTCTCGACGAACCCACAACGGGTGTTGATGCCGTTTCGCGAAAAGAGTTTTGGGAAATGCTTCTCAAACTTAAAAAGCAAAATATAACTATTTTAGTTTCAACTCCTTATATGGACGAAGCAATTCTTTGTGATAGAATAGCTCTAATAAAAAATGGTGAAATATTAACGGTCGAAACTCCACAAAATATTATAAATCAATTTGATAAAAAAATATACAATGTCAAAAGCCAATCTATGTATAAACTAATGAAGGATTTAAGAGGTTTTGAACATACTCATTCAACCTTTTTATTTGGTCAATTTGTACATTTTATTCCAAATAAAATTGATTTTAATACAGAATATTTAGAAAAATATTTATTAGATAATAATCATAGTGATATTTTTATAAAAGAAATTATGCCTTCAATAGAAGATTGTTTTATGGAACTCGACCAAGCGAAAAGTGATTAACTCAATACAAATTATAAAAAAATATAAAATGCTGAATAATAGAGATATAGTAATAAATGTTAAGAATCTAACAAAAAAATTTGGAGATTTTATAGCCAACGATAATCTGAATTTTGAAGTTTACAAAGGCGAAATATTTGGTTTTTTAGGAGCCAATGGAGCAGGAAAAACAACGGCAATGAAAATAATTTGTGGCTTATCGTTACCAACTTCAGGCGAACTGACCGTTGCGGGCTATAACATTTATAAACAACAAGATAAAATAAAAGCGAACATAGGTTATATGAGTCAAAAATTTTCGCTTTACGAAGATTTAACCGTATTTGAAAATATTCGCTTTTATGCCGGAATTTATGGACTAAGCCTAAAAATCATTTTGAGAAGAGCCGACGATTTGATAAAAAAACTTGGAATGGAAAATATGCGAAATACATTAGTTCGTTCATTACCATTAGGTTGGCGACAAAAACTTGCCTTTTCGATAGCCATAATTCACAAACCTCAAATCGTATTTCTCGACGAACCAACCGGAGGTGTCGACCCGATAACTCGTCGTCAATTTTGGGACTTGATTTACGATGCAGCCAATGAAGGAATAACAGTCTTTGTAACAACGCATTACATGGACGAAGCAGAATATTGCGATAGAGTTTCGATAATGGTAGAAGGGCGAATAGAAGCTCTTGGAAGTCCACAAGAGCTTAAAAGTCAATTTGATGTGCAAGATATGAATTCTGTTTTTATAAAACTTGCAAGAGGCTGATTTTAAAATAAAATAATATAAAATTATAAAAAAATTTGCAAAAAATGAATCGATTTAGAGCATTTGTTAAGAAAGAATTTTATCATATTTTTCGCGATAAGCGAACAATGTTGATACTCTTTGGTATGCCCATAATGCAAATTTTATTGTTTGGCTTTGTAATCACTACAGAAATAAAAAATATAAAAATTGCCATTTGGGACAAATCGAAAGACGAAGTAACACAGCGGATTACCAATAAAATATTAGGTTCTTCGTTTTTCAAATTAGTAAAAACCATAGAAAATGAAGCCGAAATAGAACAAGCCTTCAAAAAAGGGGAAATAAAAGAAGTTCTTATATTTGAATCAAATTTCTCAAAAAAATTTAATTCAAATAAAAGTGCTGATATACAAATAATTACAGATGCTTCAGACCCCAATGTAGCCAATTTAATTGTTAATTATACTACCGCCATTTTGTATTCATTCACGGCATTTGAAAATGCCAATATCAAAATGCCCATGCAAATAATTACCGAAAGTACTATGCTTTATAATGCTGAGCTTAAGAGTGTTTTCATGTTTGTACCCGGTACTATGGCTATGATTTTGATGCTGGTATCGGCTATGATTACCTCAATTGCAATTACGCGCGAAAAGGAACTCGGAACGATGGAAATTCTATTGGTCTCGCCATTAAAAGTATCACAAATAATTATAGGAAAAGTTGCACCTTACGTTCTACTTTCTTTAATAAATGTATTAACTATCATTTTTCTGGCAGTTACAGTTTTTGAAATGCCCATAGTTGGAAGTTTTATGTTGCTTTTTGCAGTTAGTACATTGTTCATTTTCATGGCTTTATCACTTGGAATATTAATTTCAACTGTTACATCAGACCAACAAACCGCTATGATGATTTCATTAATAGCACTTATGTTGCCTACTATTTTATTATCAGGTTTTATTTTTCCTATAGAAAATATGCCCGAAATTCTTCAGTGGATAACAAAAATTATTCCGCCAAAATATTTCATCAGTGCTATCAAAGATATTATGCTTAAAGGCTCTGATTTTCAACATATTTGGAAAGACGTTACCGTTTTAGCAGGAATGACTGTTTTCTTATTGTTGGTAAGTATTAAAAAATTTAAAATCCGTTTAGAATAATCATTAATAACTAAAATTTTGCTATGCGCACCATATTTTTTATTTTACAAAAAGAATTTAATCAAATCAAACGCAATTTGTTTATGCTACAATTAATGATTATATTGCCTGTTGTTCAATTAATTGTGCTTGCAAATGCTGCAACAATGGATATAAAAAACATCAATTTAGCCATTGTTGATAGAGATGTGTCCACTCTCTCGCGACAATTAATTTCAAAATTTGAAGGCTCGCCATTTTTTACCATTACTTATCGAGATTTTTCGGAAAAAGAGGCATTGAACCAAATTTTAATAAATGAAGCTGATGCAGTAATTGTAATACCGGAAAACTTTCAAAAAAAATTAATTAAAAATGATAAAGCGAAACTTCAATTTTCGGTTAATGCGATTAATGGCATGTCTGCCGGAATTACAAATTACTACATACAATCAATTATTTTAGATTTTAATAAAAAAATTATTTCGGACTGGAAAATGCCTTCATCGGAATTAAAAAATATGAAATCCATCAATGTAAAATTCCAACATTGGTATAATAAAGAACTGATTTTCAATATATTTATGGTTCCGGGCATTCTGGTCGTATTAGTTACCATAATGGGAATGTTTCTACCCGGATTGAATTTAGTACGTGAAAAAGAAATCGGTACCATTGAACAAATTAATGTAACTCCTATAAAAAAATACCAGTTTATTTTAGGAAAATTGATACCGTTTCTTATCATTTCGTTCATTGAACTAACACTTGGATTGCTTGTCGGCATACCACTTTTCAGTGTTCCGGTTGTTGGCAGTTTTCTTGTGCTTTATGGAGCTGCTTTGGTCTATCTGTTTGCCGTTCTGGGCTTTGGATTGTTGCTTTCTACATTTGCAAATACCCAACAACAGCTTATGTTTTTAGCGTTCTTTGTATTAATTATTTATATTTTAATGTCGGGAATTTTTACCCCCACAGAAAGTATGCCCGATTGGGGAAAAGCTATAAATGCCATTAACCCAATCTATTACTTTATGAATGCCATCAGAATGATAATACTAAAAGGTGCGGGATTTTACGACATCAGAAGCCAAATTTTTCCACTTTTAATATATGGAATAATAGTATTTTCTTTGGCAATTTTTCGATATAGAAAAACGGCAGTTTAGAAACGTTTTTTTTATAAATTTTAGCTTATTTTAAACTCTGAATATTCGCTATTCAGAGTTTTTATTTTTTTAATTTTTAAATACGGTCAATAAAAAAATAAATAACCGGTATTTTTATATCAACTTTATCGTTAAAAAAAGTACTAAAAAATAAAATATTCCATAATTAAACAGTAAATTTTGTATTATCAAAATTAATTGATTCTTTCATATTTATAAAAACTTAATTTTCAAGATTTTATATATTTAAAAAAAAAAAAGATTTTTTTTTTTTGTATATTAAATTTAAAATTTAACTTTGCAAAATAATACTTCAAAGTAGCATATAAAAATGAAATTATCAAATACAGCCCAATATGCCATTAGAATATTAAATTTTATGGCTCATGATGCTAAAAATTTATATTCAGCAAAGTATTTAATCGAAAAATTGAATATTTCGGATAAATATTTGAGACGAATTATGACTAAATTGGCAAAAGTAGGCTTAATTGTTGCAACACAAGGACGCGAAGGTGGCTATCAATTTCAGCGAAAGCTCAATGAGATTTTTGTTATTGACATTATAAATGCTATAGAAGACACTAAAGTTCTGTATAACTGTGTATTAGGCTTCAACAATTGCAACGACGAATTTCCATGCGCATTACACTCAAAATGGGTAAATGCAAGAAAAGAAACAATTGATTTTTTTCACAATACTTCATTAGCAGAGATTTCATTGGAAAATTCGATTGCTAAATTTTGATTTTTTTTTAATTCAAAAATACTACAAATAGGTAGTATTTTTTTTCAAACAAATATACTACTTTAAGGTAGTATATACTCTTAACTTTAAAATTTTCCGGTAAAATGAAAGAAACATTATTAGACAAATTTATGAGCCGAAAAGGCTTATATACAGGCTTTTGGATAATAGCCTTGTTTATGGTTACCATGCTGATTTATTACACAGCCAATTTACAAAAAGAAGTGCCGCCCATTCCCAAAGAAGTAAAGTCGGAAAGTGGCGAAACTCTTTATACTTACGATGATGTAGTGGAAGGAAAAGGCTATTTTCAGCAATTTGACTTAATGGATTGGGGTACTTTGCTGGGCATGGGTGCGTACATGGGACCCGATTTCAGCACCGATTTTTTGCATTACAGAGCTGAATATTTATACGATTTTTATGCACAAGAAATGTATAAAAAATCGTCAAAAGATTTAACTGCGGTTGAGCGGGGAGCTGTGAAAGAGCGTGTAAAAGAAGATGTTAAGCGTCAAACCTCTTTGCTGGAAAGCACAACCGTTTACACCGATGCCTCTGCAGAAGCGTATAAACGCAATGTAGCCTACTTGACTAAACTTTTGGTGGAAGGCGACCCTGAACGGGCTTTCAAAGGTGGAATTATTCGCACCGAAGAAGCTCAAAAAATAGCTGCTTTTGTAGATTGGTCGCAGTTGGTGGCTTCCAGCATTCGCCCAAATACCGACAGAACTTGGTCAAACAACTGGCCCCCCGAACCGCTTTTAGACCAAGACGTAAATTTTAATTCGCACAAAATTTCTCTTTGGGAGTTTCTGATTCTCTGGACTTTAACCATTGTGGTTATCTTTTTGGCTTACGAATATTTATTGAAAAAAGACAACGAAGACCTGCAACCTGCTATTAAAATATCATTTTTACACAAATCGCAACAAAAATTATTAAAATATATTCCAATAGTTGCCGGTTTATTTTTTGTACAACTCATCATTGGCGGTTATTTAGCGCACCTTTATACAGAACCAACTCAAGATTTTTTAATTTCTCAAAACATATTGCCTTTCAATGTTTTACGCTCTATTCACACACAATTAGCCATACTTTGGGTGGCAGTGGGCTGGCTTGTAGGTGGCTTATTGATAGCTCCTTGGGTAGCAAACAAAGACCACAAATATCCATGGCTGGTTGATGTACTCTGGTCTGCACTTTTATTTGTAGCCGTAGGAAGCATAATCGGTTTGTACATGGGCGCGACTGGTCAAATGCGCGATGTTTGGTTTTGGTTTGGCAACGAAGGACGCGAGCTTATCAATTTAGGTCGTTTCTGGGATATTGGATTGGTTATTGGTCTGGTTTTCTGGTTTTTACTTATTATTTCGCTCATCAAAAAAGCTTCTACAAACAATCCCATTGTCAGCACCATTATTTGGTCTTCTTTTGCCATTGCAACCCTTTACATTGCCGGAATGATGCCAATTCACAAGGTTATGCCCAATTTTACGGTTGATGATTATTATCGTTGGTGGGTAATTCACCTTTGGGTTGAATTGACTTTTGAGCTGTTCGCTGCCGGTGTTATTGCATTTTTTACCGTTTCACTGGGCTTGATTTCGCAAAAAATGGCTGTAAAAGTGATGCTTTTTGAACTTTTCCTCATTATGTTGAGCGGAACTTTAGGGGTTGGACACCATTATTGGTGGCAAGGACTCGATGAATATTGGATTGCAATTGGTGGTATTTTTTCAGCCTTAGAGCCTCTGCCATTGGCACTTATGATAGTGGAAGCCATGAAAAATCAAAGAGAAAAACGTTTGCATGGCGAGAAAAACGATTTTGCCATTCCTTTTATGTGGATAGCCGGTTCGGCGGTGTTAAATTGGATTGGTGCCGGATTTTTTGGAATGCTAATCAACACTCCTACAATTAGTTACTACTCACACGGAACGTACCTTATCATGCCTCACGGACACGTAGCCTTGTTGGGTGCTTTTGGTTACATTTCCATAGCCTTTATTTACATGACTTCGCGCGCCAATTCGCTTGCAAAAGGCTTGGTGTGGGACGAAAAATTCAGCAAATACGGCTTTTGGATTTTGACCATAGGTGCATTACTTTTTGCTTTGCCCACCTACATTATAGGCATGGAACAAACTCGGATAGCCCACGATTTAGGCTATTTTTACACTCGTTTGCATTCTGCCGTTGAGCCTTTGAAAGGCTGGATGTGGTTTAGAGTTGTACCCGATACGCTTATGATAATTGGCGGAGCCTTAATACTTTACGATTTAGTTCAGAAAACATTTTTTGCAAAAAAAATAGCCGCTTAACGCTTTTTTTATATTCACTTTGTCAGAGTTGAAAAACTTTGGCAAAGTGTTTAAAAATAAAATAATTAGGTAAAAACTAATTTTTATTAAATCTAAAAATATGATATTTTTTTATATCTTTTTTGCAAGATTTCTGTTTTTATAATTTCTTTTTTTTCATAAAATTTCTTTCTTTTGTAAAAAAAAAATCGTTTAATAAAAAAATTATATAAAAAAAAGTTATGTCTGAATTTACAAATAAATCAAAGCAAAGAATAGAAAATTTGTCAAATTATTTTATCGGTTTGCTCAAAAAAGAAAACGGGACGGAGCTATTAAAAAAATATGACATTCTAAATACTCAATTTTTACCCGAAGATGTTTTAATTGCAATTGATTATTCGTTTGATTTTGAAGAAGATATAGCAGAAATTAAATTGGCTACCAACAAACTTTTTAATATTTTATACAAACAATTTTCAGAACCACAACTTGTTGAACCACAAGAAAATAGCCTACTCTTTTATTTAAAACAAAACAATAAAAAAGTGAAGGAATTATTAAATGATACCAAAGCACAAATTAAAAAATTAAATACCAAAGGTATTGATAATAAAACAAATTTAATTGCTTTTTTCAATGTATTAATCTCTTTTACAAGTCATTACACATTGCAGGAAACAATTATTTTTTCTGAAATAGAAAAAAAATGGAAACATATAAAATGCCTGAAAATTTTATGGTCGTTGCATGACGATGTAAGGCGAAATGTAAAAAAAACAATTGAAATTTTAAATGCAGAAGTTTTTGATTTACAAGAATTTAATAAAGTAAGCAGTCGAGTATATTTCGATATTCATTCCATTGCATTTCGCGAAGAACAAATTTTGTTTCCAATAATACTAAAAACATTTGAAAATCAATTACTTGAACAAATATTGCAGCAATTTTCCGAGTATGAATTGCAATTTGTTAAAATACCAAAATATTTTATAGAAGAAAAACCTTTGGTAAATGAAAATTTGCAAATTAAATTTTCCACAGGGGAACTGAGTTTAGAACAGATAGAATTGGTATTCAGTTATTTACCCGTTGATATAACCTATGTCGATGAAAACGATAAAGTTCGTTTTTACTCAAATCCTAAGCATCGAATTTTTCCGCGTTCAAAAGCTATAATTGGGCGAAGTGTTCAAAATTGCCATCCGCATGAGAGCCTTGAAACTGTAAATCAGATAGTTAATTCATTCAAAATTGGCGAAAAAGATTCTGCATCTTTTTGGATACACATGGGGCAAAAATTTGTTTTGATTCAATATTTTGCAGTTCGCAACTCACAAAATCAATACAAAGGTGTTTTGGAAGTTTCACAAGAAATATCTGAAATACAGAAACTTACAGGCGATAAACGCTTGTTGGATTGGTAATTTTTTATAATTTAAAATGAATTTTTTACGTAAATATCATAAGTGGTTGAGCATTGTAGTAATTTTTTTTCTACTTTTATTTTCATTTTCCGGTATTGTACTCAATCACAGAGCGTTATTCTCTTCAATAGATATTTCTCGCTCGCTTTTACCAGCCGAATACAGCTACAAAAATTGGAACAATGCTTCCGTAGCCGGAACTTTAAAAATTAATTCCGACAGCATTTTTATCTATGGAAACATTGGTATTTGGCTCACTGACAGTAATTTTACTAATTTTAAAACTTTTGATAAGGGTTTTGAAGCCGGAATTGATAATAAAAAAGTTGGTAAAATGATTTTTACTAAAAATAAAGAACTTTTTGCTGCAACTTACTTTGGTTTGTTTCAATACAATTTTCAAAAAGAAAGCTGGCAAAAATTATCCCTTCCCGTACACGAGAACAGAATAACCGATTTATTTGAAAAGGGCGATACTCTTTTCGTTTTAACTCGCTCATATTTAATCACTAAAATTGGTCAAAATATGCAAAGCCTCATTTTGCCGCAGCCCGAAAATTATGATAATAAAATAGGACTTTTTAAAACGCTTTGGGTTATTCACAGCGGCGAAATTTATGGCGAACTGGGGAAAATTATTGTCGATTTAATGGGCTTAGTGCTTGTTTTTTTGAGTGTTAGCGGATTTATTATTTTTATTAATAAAGTGATTTTGAAAAAAAATAATTCCGCAAAAAATAAAAAACGACTTATACAATCAGTTCGTTGGAATTTGAAATGGCATAACAAAATCGGCTGGATCACTACTATTTTACTCATAATCACTACTTTAACTGGTATGTTTTTGCGCCCGCCATTGCTTGTAGCCATTGCCGAGGCTAAGGTTGGAAAAATCCCTTTTTCAAAGCTCGATACCGACAATGCTTGGTTCGATAAATTACGTAAAATTTCTTATAACTCTGAAAATCAGTATTTTATAATAGCCACTTCTGATGGCTTTTATTATAGCAACGATTTTTTTTCTTCTAAATTGAAACGATTTGATAGTCAGCCACCTGCAAGCGTTATGGGCGTAACAGTTTTTGAACAAATTGATTCTTCTCAATACCTAATAGGCTCATTTGAAGGCTTATACATTTGGAATATTGAAACCGATTTTATTTTGGATTATATAACGAAGCAAGCTTACAGACCACCGCTTCAAAAAGGACCTCCGGTAGGGCTGTTTTTGATTACGGCTTTTTCAAAAGACTTTAAAAATCAGGAGATTGCATTTGATTACAATTTTGGGGCTTTTAATTTGAATGCTAATTCAGATTTTGTTAAAATGCCACAAGTTATTGAAAATCAGTTTATTTCACTTTGGAATGTTTCTCAAGAAATACACACGGGGCGTATTTTCCAATCTATTTTGGGCATTTTTTATATTTTAGTTGTTCCATTGGTGGGCTTTATCACACTTTTTATTCTTATTTCGGGGTTTATTGTTTGGTATAAAAAATACTGAAAAATTTTTTTTCTTTACTTTTTTTTGTAAATTGTAAAAAAAAATGAAAACAATTAAAATCCAAAATCATGAACAATATGTATGACATTTTCTAAAAATTTACAGCTTGGAATTTAGCTAATTTAA
>DYNA01000116.1 GCA_020721325.1 Paludibacter propionicigenes | reverse complement strand
AATTCAACCAAAAACAAAGTAAGATGTAAATGTTATTTATTTACGATTACTAAGCAAGAAAAAACAAGGCAATCGCGTTTAGAAAAAGCCATAAATACAAGCGCATTGCAAAAACGAATCGAATAAAAATTTTATTTTTTATTCATTTTTTTTACAAAAAATGAATATAATTTTAAAAAATTCAATTTTTTACAATTTTCATAAAAAAAAATAAAAAGCAGTCTTCGTATGAAAACTGCTTTTTTTTATTTTACCGAAATATTTAATTTTTTTTACAAAAATTTATGCGTTTTTTGCTCTACAAGTAAAAATCGGTTAAACGTTTATTGTTTTATGATTTTAAACGTTTTTATAAACTGTAGATTTTCAAAAATAGAAATAAAATAAATTCCGTTTTCTAAATTTGAAATTGAATAAGCTTTTAGAATTTCGTTTTGTTCTTTAACGAAAATAACTTTACCACTAATATCTTGTAATTGAACAATATAATTTTTATCTGTCGCATCTAATTTTACATTCAGCAAGTCTTGAACCGGATTAGGAAATACCGAAATAGTTACCAAATTTTTGCTTTCGAGCGAAGTAGAAATTTGTTCATCTTTGTAAACTCTTACCCAATCCACCTCTACCGTATGCGGATAAAGCGCATCATCGGGCGTACCTCCCCAAGCTCCGCCAACAGCGTGATTGAGAATAATCCAAAAGGGTTGGTCAAAGGGCCATTGAGCTACGCTGCTGCCCAAATCGGCTTTTTTTACCGTAAAATATTTATTCCCATCTACATTGAAACTCAGTTCGGTAGCCGACCAAACAAGTCCGTAAGTATGAAATTCCGTGTCATAATTATTTATAATGTACGTTCCGGTTTTTTGAGTGCCAATGGTGTGATTGTACGCTTCGGTGTGGATTGCAGCACCCAGATTATCAAAGTCTTGACCGTGTTCCATGATGTCGATTTCGCCACATTTAGGCCAGCCTACGTTGGCATCGAATAAATTTTCGCCCAACAGCCAAAAAGCAGGCCAAGTGCCTTTTCCACGCGGCAATTTCATACTTGCTTCTATTTTGCCGTATTGAAATGTTATTTTACCCTGAGTTTCTATTTTTCCCGAAGTATATTGGCGCGTTACCGGCTCTGACATGTACGGACCTTGTCCGGTGAAGCTTTCTTTTCGAGCAATTAATTTGAGAGTTCCGTCCGAAACCAGTATGTTTTCGCTGCGGGGCGTGTAAAATTGCAATTCGCCGTTGTGGGGATTGCCGTCATAAAACATTTTCCAGTACGTTTGGTTTACATCTGTACCCTCAAATTCGTCTGCCCAATTCAAAACCCAATTCGGTTCATATATTTTTTCTTGAGAAAGAATAAAAAAATCCAAATTACAAATCCCTTGCGCTTGTGTTCCCACCAAAAAAAGGGTGTGTGTGCCGCTTACCGCCTCAATATTAACCATTTGAGAAGTAAAAACAGTCCAGCTATTGTTCGATTCGGGGTAAAAAGTTGCCAAAAGCGAACCATCAATGGCATCTAATCTGATTTCCACTGCGCCGCCCGTGCTTTGCTTTGCTATTTGAAACTTTATGCTTTTAAAATTTGCATCAAAATTGATGTTATCGTATCGTAACCAGTCGTTTGCATCAAAATAACCTACCGTTGTTCCGTTGTTTTCCAGTACTATGTTTTGCATTTGACTGTAACTTTCGGCTTCAATTTTCAATTCGGTACTATAACTTTTTTTACAAAAAAAGATAAAAATGAAAATGAATAAAAATGTATAAAACTGTTTCATAATTAAATGGTTAAATGATTAAATTGCTAAATTGTTATAAAATTTTTTTTACAAAAATAACAATTTAACAATTTAACCATGTTTTGAATTTATTTTTTTACTATTTTTTGAATTTGGTTTCCTATTTTTACAAAATACAAACCTTCTGCCAATGAATTGGTATCTATTTTGGTTTGTTTAGAATGCAATTTACTTTTGTAAACCATTGTTCCGATGCTGCTGAAAATCTCAATTTTTTGATTTTCAATGTTTTGTAAAAATTCAATATTCAAAAAATTATCAAACAAAGTTGGAAATATTTTAATTGAATTTTCAAAAACGGGCGAATGAATAGAAGTAGAAACGCTCGATTGCTCAATAACATTGGTACTTTGCGCCAAATTTACAAGCGGATTGTTGCCCAAAAGAGCCAAACCATCAAGCGGTGCGTAAATTTCAAGGCTCGATTTGAGCATTTCTCCATTGTGCAAAGCCTCCATTTCTTGGGCGTTCATTGCCGAACGGTAAAAGAATAAATTTCGAAATTTAATGGCTTCCGGAGCAGTTACTTTATCGGAAAGAGTGAAGGTTTCTAAGCTAATTTTCTCATTTAGAGTGCCTTCCTGTGTTCCATTTACATACAATTTGCTTACTCCTTGTGCAAAATAATGTGTAAAACTTACGCTTTGCCAAGACGAATTATTTATAACCGAAGTACTTGTAAATGTGCCATTTGGCGAAGTGTAAACTACGTTTCCGTTTGCATTTAAACTTAAAGTTGCATTTTGTTCGCTCATTTTGAAAGTTGCCAAAGTGCCTGTTCCACTGGTATTTAACTCAAAAGAGGTTGTAAATGAAGCAATTGCATCTTCCGGTTTGATTGTCAAAATCCCTTCCGAAGTATTTTTTCCCATTTCCAAATACGTTGCATCGGTGCGAACGGGTTGAGGCTTGTTTTGTGCCAAAGCATCGAAAAGCGAAGGCACAATGGAATGAAACATCTGAGTATAACCTGCCGTATTCGGATGAGCTACGTCTGCCCACAAGCCATCAACCCAATTGCCTGAACCATTGTCTATTGCACCCAACATATTGATACTGGCAACGTCCCATTGGTGAATGAGCAAATTCATTTCTTTAATAAAATGGTATTGCAAATCGGTGTAATCGCCATGCGGATAATTGTTTGCAACTACCGGAACGATGCCGTTTTGTTTGGCTAAATCAATCAAAGTCTGCATGTTGCTTTTAAATTGGTCAAAAGCCGCTTGTCCCTTCGACATTAAGCCTTCGTTGGCTAAGGAAAGTCCGTAAACTACATATTTTCCGCAACTTGTAAGTAAATTTCTATCAAAACGATTCAACAAATCTACCGTTGTATTGCCTCCAATCGAAACATTGAAAACGTCCCATTCGCCGCCCAATGAATTGGCAAACCGATTTTGCAAAAGCAAATCGTATTGATGAGCATAACCATTGTATTGGCTGAAATCATCGGCGGAAACATCGGCGGCGTAGCCTTTGGCAACCGACGAACCCATGATGGTTATTTTATTTTCGGCAACGGATTGGCAATTTTTTGAAATATCAAAAGTGAAATTTTGCATATCCAATTTTACTAAATATTCACCATTGAAATGAGGTATGTCAATGTAAGTTATTCCATTGGCTTTATCTTTGAAAATCAATGAGTTTTCGGTGTTTTTGATGTATTTGACTTCGCGTCCGGTTCCGGCTAATTCTACATAAAAACGCGGGTCGTTGGTTGCGGCAGTGGCTTCCGAAAAATTAACAGTTCCCGACCAAACGCCATTGCCCTCGTAGTTTGGAAGTGATTCTACCCCACCCCACCAAGATTCTTGTCCGGCTTCTTTGGGCAACATGTTTGAAACAATGTTCCAACCGTACATGGAATTTACAGTATATTTTCTGGTATTCAAATCTACCGTAATATATTTCCAGCCATCGGAAGGTGTTGCAATGGGTTTGTCGGTTTCTTGCAATAAATTTCCGGCATTGTCGCCTCCAAATTCGATACCGTTTCCATCGTTTGTGGTAAAAAAACGGAACGTTTCAGTAGGCATAAAAGAGGTATAAATTTCAAATAAATTGGTAACGGTTGAGTCGGCATCGTAAACTCTTCGCATGGCAATTCCGGAGGTCGATTCGTCGCTTCCGGCTTCGGTTGCCATTCCCGTAAGGTAAAAGGAAGTGATTAAATTTGAGAAAGTTACATCAATTTGGTCGGTTAAATTGTTATTGAAACCACTCTGAGCGGTTACGGTAACCGTTCCTGCTTTTTTTGGTTTTAAATTGCCCAAATTGTCAATAACGGCAATGCTTTCATCGCTCACAGACCAACTTACACCCGTTTGAGTAGTGTTTGCGGGCGTGTAATCGATGCTCAAAAGCGAAGGACCGGAAGTAGAAAGTGCCGAAGTATTTATATCTATTCCGGTAACGGAAATTGAACTTGGATTGATGATTTCTTCAATTTTCATTAAATTAATGTAAGCATAACCTCCCGATTGAATTTCAACTAAAATATCAATTATTCCGGTAGAATTTGGAAACATTTCTACCACATAAAATTCATCATCGTTGCAGTCGAGAGCCGGATTGGTTGCAATTCCGCTGCCGGAGGTTTGAATAATCTTTACATCGGTGCTTGCGCCCGAAACAGTGTATTTGGTTTGGCGAACCGATGTCGTATTTCTACTACCAAAAATGGAAAGTCGGTACATTCTGTTGGGATTTAAACACGAAATAGTAACATTTCCGGTGCCTGCACTCAAATACAAATATGAAATGGTAGCATTGGAATTAGCCAATTGCCCTAAAAGATTGGGGTCGGGCGTGGTAAAACCCGAATTGTTGTTGGCTAAAAAACTACCCGAAGCGGTAATGTCGTATCGGTGAACGTTTTTTGTGTCAAATAGTTCATATACAATACCTTTGGTTTGAACATTTGTCCAGTTGTTGTTGTTGGCATCGGGATTGGTTATAGGGCTGTTGCCAAAATTTACAAAAAAAGTATTGTCGTTTTCTGACGGCGTTCCCATGCAAGTACATTTATTGCCTAAACGCAAAAGTTCTTTTTGAGCATAAGGAATGGTTCCGGTAACAATTGTACCGGTTTCGTTTTTCAAATTACACCAAAAAGCGGAATTTCCTGCCGTTGTAATTGTTTGTAAATCAACTCCATAAAGCATAGTTGGGGTGAAAGTTAAACTCCAAAGCATATTGCCTTCATAAGTTAAAAGTGCTGCTCCGTTTGGCAATTCTACCGGTGTCCATGACCAGTAATAAAGGTTTTCGCCGGCGGTAACCATCGAATTTCCGGTCAAATCGAAATACCAAGTTACTTCTTGGTCGAAAGCATAAGTAGCTGGCGAAGTGCAAACATTTGCCGGCGGCGTTTGAGCCATTAAGCTTTGCAATGCAAAACCTATCAAATAAATGAATAATACAATTTTTTTCATAAGAATTTTTTTTTGATTTGTTAAAAAAATTATTTTTTGTACTTTGGTTGCAAATTATTTTCGTAATAAATTAATGAATAAAGACTTTTCGAGTTAAAAACTTGTTATTTTGTTCAATTTTTACAAAATAAATACCTGTTTTAAGGTTTGAGATTTGCTGGTTTTGAGAAAAAATCGGTTTGTCAAAGATTTTTTTTCCAGTTAAATCAAAAATTGAAATTTGACTTTGTTCGGTTTGTTTAAATTCTATAAAAATAGTATTTTGTTGTGAAAAAACATGTGCAAAATCGACAATTTCTGTTTCAATTTGAGTAGTTTGAGGATTAAAATACAAATCGAAACGATGTTTTTCATTGTTGATAGAATGTGAAAAAGAATACGTTTCGTTTTCATTCATATTAATAAAAACATTTTCCAAACGGTCGAAAAGTAATATTGAAATTGATGAAGGATAATTTTCTACAACTATTTGAAATTGACCATCTTGCTCGCTTTCGAAATTCATAGGAACAATACGCTCTGTTTCGGGGTCTGAAAAAATTTTTATACTTGAATATTTATCATTTTCAGCAAAATAAATTTGCGGCGCACTCGGTATAAACGAAAACATTTTAGCAATTTCAAATTCTTCATTTTTAAAACCTATAACTACTTGGTCTTTAGCATCATCGATTGAGTTTACACTCAAACGCAAAACTGAAATTTCATTTTTTGGGCTTTTGGATTGAAATACCGAATTACTTACTCTCGATTCGTTGGTAAAAGTTAAAACGGAATGAGGTATTTTATTTGCACCGGAAGCTCCTGCAAAAAAGCCTTCCATGCTTTTTATGTATTGAGAAGCGGTACTTAAACCCGGATTTCCTTTTACATAAATTTTATAATTTTTTGAAGTTAAATCCCAGATATAGAAATAATTAGAAGCATTTGTAAGTTCTATTTTTTCCAAGTCAATAGGTGAAGGAAAAGGATTGGCTATCAAATTCCATTTATCGCCCAAAGCAGAAAGCGTATAATCAAAATTGCCGGATTGAAATGTTCCAGAAAATACCAGATTTTTTCCTAATGGATTTATCGTTTGTGCCAAATAGCCTTTTCCATTGTTAATCGTATTTATCCCAAAAACAAGATTTTCCCAAAAAGGTGTGGATTGAGTATATTGATAAACATAGTCATTCATAAAAACAGCTTCTACGGCAATTGAATTATCAACGGGCGAACCAACAAAATACCAGTTTCCATTTTTTAAACTATGAGGTATATCTATAAATTTTTCGGCATTCATATTTCCGTTATTTACCAAAGAACCTTTATTGAGCAACGCTCCACTGGCTTGAGTGCTTGAATTGTCTGATTTTAAGGAAATTGTACCATTGTTTAACAAATTGCCATTTACCGTTACCGTTTGTAAACTTGGTATTTCCAACACGGTATTTTCATTAATTGTCAAATCGTTGCATTCAAAACCGTTACCGGCATAATTTCCAGCTAAAATGGCATTTTTTGTATTATCGGGCGCACGGTAATTCCATGCCGAGCCGTTCCAAGTTGTGCTTGCTAACTCTTCCATTTTCAAGGCATTAATGTAAGCAAAGCCACCCGATTGAATTTCAACCAATATTTGGATGATGCCAAAAGCATCAGGGAATATTTCTACGGTAAAAAGCTCATCATCGTTGCAATAAAGTGTTGGATTTGAGGCAATTCCGGCACCGGAAGTTTGCATAATTCCGGTTTGTGTGTCAAATCCGGTTATTGTGTATTTTGTTTGGCGAACGCCGTTAAAATTTCTACTTCCCAAAATGGAGAATCGGTACATTCTGTTGGGATTCAGGCACGAAAGCGTTACCGTTCCTGTTCCCGTGCTTAAATACATGTACGAAGCGGTAGCGTTTGAAATTGCCAATTCGCCCAATAAATTCGCATCGGGTGTGGTAAAACCGGAATTGTTGTTTGGTATGAAATCGCCCGAAGTTGTGATGTCGTATCTACGCAAATTATTTATGTCAAGTATTTGGTAAACAGCACTTTTGCTCTGAACATTAGTCCAATTTTTTGAATTTGCATCGGGATTTGAAATAGGACTATTACCAAAATTAATTAAAAAAATATTGTCGTTTTGAGAAGGGATACCTACGCAAAAGCATTGATTACCAAGTCTTAATAGTTCTTTTTGAGCATAAGGAATGGTTCCGGTAACTGAACTGCCTCCTTCATTTTGAAGACTGCACCAAAAAGCGTTGTTTCCGGTATCAATAATAGTTTGTAAATCAACACCATAAAGTAAAGTTGGCGTAAAAGTCAAACTCCAAAGCATGTCTTTTTGGTAGGTTAAAATGGCTCTACCTGTCGGCAAATTTTGCGGCGTCCATGACCAAAAGTAGAGATTTTCACCGGCTGTAACCATCGAATTTCCGGTCAAATCGAAATACCAAGTTACTTCTTGGTCAAAAGTATAAGTAGCTGGCAAAGTGCAAACATTTGCCGGAGCTGTTTGTGCATTTACAATAGACGAAAACCACACAAACATTAGAAAAAGTAATGTGAATCGTTTCATATTTTTATTGGTTTAGAATTGTTTGTTTTATTTTTATGAAAAAGTTTTTTGCAAAAATTAAAATAAAACTTTAAATGGACATTTTATTTTAAATAGAAGGCAGAAAATCTTGAAAATCAATCATTTCCACCTTCATAACAATCAAACTACTACTAATGAATTTTTTTATTTACGGAATAGGCACAAAACGAATGGCTTGTCCACCGCCTTTAGCCAATTGAATATTCAAAATATCGTTTGCCGAAACTTCTTTTTCAATGTATTCAAAATCTGTTGGATTTGTTTTCCAATCAGCTTTAGCACCGTCTTTATATATTTTGGCTTTATACTTTATTTCTTTTGAAAGAAAATCTAAATTTATATTAAGTTCTCTGGTATTTTCATCGGTAATTGCTCCTAAATACCATTCTTCAGAGTTTCTGTCTTTTCGGGCGGTTACAATGAAATCGCCTATTTTGGCATCTAATATTCTGGTTTCAAACCAATTAGTCGGCACAATTTTTATAAAATCAAATTCTTTTTTGCCCAAATAATTTTCGGGTAAATCGGAAGCCATTTGTAAAGGACTGTAAATGACCACATAAAGAGCCAATTGTTTGGCAATGGTTGTTTGCACTCTGGTATTTGGCTTTGCAGGATTTGAAAAGTCGAAAGTTCCGAAAGTAAAATCCATTGAACCGGCTAAGCCTCTGGTAAATGGCACTATTACAGTATGTTGCGGTGGATTTCCACCATCTGCCGACCACGCATCGTATTCTTGTCCACGCACGCCTTCTTGCGTCATTAAGTTTGGAAAAGTTCGGCAAAGTCCCGTTGGCATTGCTGGCTCGTGATTGTCTATTATGATGTGATATTTTGCCGCCGTTTCTATTACTTTTCGGTAATGATTGATGCCATATTGACTGCTGTGCAATTCTTTTTTGTCGAGTTTTGATGTTACATAGCCCGTTTTTACTACCGAAACCCCCAGTTTTTGATAAAAAGCAAAAGCATCTTCCATTTGTCGCTCATAATTTTCAGTGGCGCCTCCAGTTTCATGATGTCCAATGAGTTGTATGTTTTTTGCGGCAGCGTATTTTGTAATTTCTTCAATATCAAAATCGGGATAAGGTTTTAAAAAATTAAATAAATGCCCATTTGCTACCCAGTCGCCGTCCCAGCCGTAGTTCCAGCCTTCTATAAGTACTCCGGTAAAACCGTTTTCGGCAGCAAAATCAATATATTTTTTGGCATTTTCGGTGGTTGCACCGTGTTTTTCGCCCTGTCCCCAAGTGTGAATTTCTTTGTGCATACTCCACCAAATTCCAATATATTTTCCGGTTTTTAGCCACGAAATATCTTTTATTTGGTTGGGGTCGTTTAAGTTCAAACTCATGTACGAAGTAATTAAATCGCCTGCTTTTCCGGCAATTGTAACGGTTTGCCACGGCGAATACATTCCTGCTTTGGCAAAAACCTTTTCACCGGTGGACATGGGTGTTAAATCAACATGCAACCCATTTTCTTTAAAATAGAGGTTTTGAGCGGCATAATTGGTCAAATTGGCTTCATGAATGGCAACAAATTTACCATTTTCCATTTCCAAAGTCAAAGGCGTGCTAACGGTATCCATTTGCGAAAGCGGAGTATTTTGGTACAAACCCTCGTAAAAATTTGTTTTGTATGCCGAAATCCACCAAGCTTCTTTTACAGTAGCTAAATTGTATTGAGTGAGCTCTTCGAGAATGGTTAAATCGCTCATATTCTTTTGCTTAGGAATGTGGTAGCGAAATGCCAAACCATCGTCAAAAACTCTAAAAAAAAGCATCAGTTTTCGCTTGTCTTTGTTATGTTCTTGAAATTCAACGACTAATTCGTTGTATCGGTTTTCGACCAAGCGGCGTTCGCCCCAAATTTGTTCCCATGTTTCATTGACCGATTTTTGATAAGCTTTTATCATTTTCATATTCGTTCCCAAATCATCCATATTTTTAAGCCGAAAACCTAATTTTGAAGGTTTTATAACTATTTCATTTTCAGAGGTTAGAGAATATTGAATATTTCCGTTTTGTATTTGAATCAAAAGTTTGATTTTTCCATTGGGCGAAATGATACTTTCATGCTGCATTTCTTTTTTGCAAGCAATTAAATTTAAAGCCGATAAAAGAAAAAACAAGATAAAATATTTTATATTTTTTTTCATTTTTTTAATTTAAAATTTTAAAAAAAATGCTGATTAATCGTTTTTTATAAACTATTTAAAATATCATTTGCCAAGTCAAATTGCAATGAAATAAGGTAATAAAAAGCTTGGTCAAGTTTTTTTTGATTTTCTTGATTATCGGCATATTTTATTCGTAAATCGTATAGTTTTTTAATGGCTTCAAGTTCGGTTTGAGTATAACTTACGCCTGTAAAATCTTGAATTTGTTTTAAAAAAGTATAACCAAATTCGAGCGTAGGTTCTATCATTGTACCTTCGCCGTAGTCGTTCCAAGTGATGAGCTGCAAATAATCTACTCCGGCATTTTGGGCTTTGTTGAGGTTTTCCTGAAAAACCGTTCCGTTGTTGTGAGCTATCAAAATGGGTAGATTATCGCCCCAGCCGCCTTCTTTGTAAAAATCTTTAAACCCCGGATACGCACCGCCAAAAAATACCTCAAAATTATTTTGTGTGGCATATTTACTATCCAATGAATTGTTGTCCACCCAAATGTATTCGCCTTGCGAATTGTTTCCGGTTTTAGAACTTGTACCGTTAAGTGTTAAAAAACAGGGTTTTGTAGTGAGAACCGATAAAATATCAGTCCAGTTTTGAGCTATCTGAAATTCTTCGGGTCCAAAAAGCAAGAGCAAAGGCTTGTCGTTGATTTTAATGTAGTGAGAATCATTGAAATAGGTATTTTTAATGTAAACCATATCTACTTGAGCAGCACCAATTTTATCCACATTTGCATCGGCATTGTACTGAGCTGTTATGGTACGGTCTTCATAAACAATGGCATACTCCATTCCTACCTTTTCGAGTGCTTCGATAAGAGCTTCCGAGTTTTCGCGATTCTTCTTGTAATCATTGATGTTGCTTGCTCCGTACCAATCGATAAGAACGCCGTCAATACCGGAATACTTCATCAAAAGTAAATGATATTCAATTACTTTGGCATCGCCCGAAGCGTAAGGTCCGATGAGCGGATAAAAATGCGAAGCAATTTCGCGCTTTTCGGTCGTAACCCAATTGTTCGGATTTTTTGTTGCCATAGTCCAGTGGCTTCCCCATTGCTGATTATCAGAGCTTTCGGGGGTTTCAAACCAAGGCATGTAGTGCATATATATTTTCATGGAATTGGTTTTGGTTACTTTTTCTGCATCGTACTCTTTTAAAGTAAATACAGGCAATTCGGGTTTGTCTTTGTTGCACGAAAAAAAGAAAATTCCCAAAAAAATGCTGATTGTTAGTAGTTTGATTTTCATTTTGTTTCTTTTTTTGATTTTTTTTTTTTAGAAAATATTATTTTTTATTTTAAAGAAAATTTTAAATAACTTTGCCAAAGTAGTTTTTTTTGGCAAAGTTATTTTTTTTAAATTAATATCCGGGGTTTTGTACCAGTTTATTATTTTTATCCATTTCGCTTTTAGGAATGGGAAAAATACCTCTGTAAGATTCTGTAGTGCCTTTGTTCCACCATGTTTGGAAAAAATCGCCAAAGCGAATGTTTACTGTTCGGCGTAAGCCTTCAAAAACAAATTCGCGTTTTAATTCGTCATTAATAAATTGTAAATCAATAATTTCTGGAGTTTCTAAACGCGCGCGTTCTCTAATTTTATCCAATAAAGGGCGAGCCAATTCGGGAGTTCCCAACCTTACTAAACATTCGGCTTTCATCATAATTACTTCGGCATAACGCATCAAAACAAAGTCGTGGTCGCGTTCCCAAACTTCGTTGGCTTTTACTTCGTATTTTTTTATTCTTACGCCTTCGTTTTGTTTTGCATTTACAAAATTTACTATATCTTCGGTGTAAATCAACGGGTTACCATCGTCCATTAAAATGGTGGCACCGGTAGCCAGATTGATTTGTTCGCCTTCGAGCAGAGCATTTTTGCGTACATCAATATCGTCGAAAGCGGAATACAAACCCGGCTGTCCGCACATTCCGTTGGCAGACCAAGGGTATGAACCATCGGCAGAAAATGCAAATTTTTGATTGTAGTGAAAACTCATGGAGTTCATGTAATTTCCAACCGTTCCCGCTTTGCTGTCGTAGGGTATGGTGAAAATATTTTCGTTTGAAACTTCATTTTGCGTTAAGAAATTAGTAAAATAATCCGGTTCTAATTGATACCCGTTTACTTTATCACATGCGTCTATACAATCTTGCCAATGGGCTTGTCCGGTATAAACTTCTGCATTGATGTATAAACGTGCTAAAAGAGTATAAGCTACACTTTCGGTAAAACGACCATAGATTTTTTGCTTTGGCAAAAGAGGTAAAATTTCAATCAATTCATTTTCAACAAATTGAAAAACTTCCGCACGCGTTGAATTGGTTGGTAATTCCAAGTCTTCAAAATTGGTTACAATAGGCACATTTCCGAATAAATCGAGCAAACCGTAATAATAGTAAGCTCTCAAGCCACGCAATTCGGCTTTGATAATGTCTTTATCGGCTGTGGATAATTCGGATTGGTCTAATTGATAAATAACGGCATTAACCGAGGAAATTCCTTTGTAATGATAACGCCAAGTGCTTAGAATCATTGCATTTTCTGGAGTCCAAGTGTGAAATTGGGCTTCTTGATATCTGCCACCGTCAAACCAGTCTGTGCCGCGCGTTGGTATGCAGGCTTCGTCTGAAGAACATTCGTTGAGAAAATACACGTATTCGCATGTAGGATAAGAGGTTGAAGTAGCATCTCTAAATCCGCGAAGCGAGGCGTAAGCTCTGCCTACAATGGTTTCTACTTCACCGGCGGTTTTGCCGTATTGAGACGATTCGACCGTATTGAACAACTCTTCGTTCAAATCGGTGCATCTGATTGCTGTCAATGACATGAAAATCAGTACTATATATCTTGTTATTTTCATTTTTTTTTATAAAAAATATTTATTAAAATGATTATAAATGTATAAAAACCGAACTGAATGTATTAAAAATAAGTAGGTATTTTTATACAAAAATTTTACCTAAAAATTCACATTCAAACCTACAGAAAAAGTGCGAGGTTTCGGAAAATAATTAAACATATCAATACCCGGACTGCTCAAACCGTCTATGCTTACTTCGGGGTCGATTCCGGTATATTTTGTAAGAACGAACAAGTTTTCGCCGGTTACATAAATGCGAAGTTTGTTGATAGGAAGTTTTTCGGTATTTAAAGTATAGCCGAGCGAAAGGGCTTGAAGGCGGAAAAAGGAAGCGTCTTCTATCCAATAGCTCGAAAAAGTCGGAACATCGTTTATGCCGCTGGTTAAAAAGTTATCGGGTACGTTTTGAGCGGGCAAACGGCTTGGGTCGTACATGCTCATGGCGGTGGCGTTCAATACTTTTTGACCGAGACTTCCGTAACCGGAAATGTTGAGGTCGAATTGTAAATAATTGAAATTCATGCCTATTCCGGTAGTTAAAAAGGGCTGAACATTGCCTAAATCTTGGGCTTCGCCATTGTTTTCCATTATGTATTTGCCATTTTCGTCCAATCCGGCACAAACCGGTCCCCAAAATGTTCCTACGGCAACACCTTCTTTAATAACTTGCGAAAATTGGTTCGACATACCCCTTAAATTGTGCAACGAGCCGGTATAAATTATGTCGGTAGAGTAAACTTGATTGGAAAGTTTTTCAATCAATTGTTTGTTGCTTGCCAAAGTTAAGTAATCGTAAATAAATAACATTTACATCTTACTTTGTTTTTGGTCGAATTG
>DYNA01000115.1:2701-13837 GCA_020721325.1 Paludibacter propionicigenes | reverse complement strand
AAAAAAATAAATTAAATGAATGGATTTTTATAATAAATACAAATATTACATCATATTAATTTTGGTTTTCGGTGTGCTGGTTTACATCGAATTAACCAAACCAAGACCTATTGACTGGCGTGAAAGCTATTCCGGTATGCACAAACGCCCTTACGGTTCGTATATACTTAAAAATGAGTTGAAAAACGCTTTTCCAGAAAAGAAAATCTCCGAAAACAAACAATCGTATTATCAATTTTTCAAAAACAGCCGAAAAACATCTATTCTATTCATTACCAATTACTTTTATCCGAGCAAGTTGGATTTTGAACATCTTTTAAATCATGTAGAAAAAGGGAACTCGATTTTCATTTCAGCTTCCGATTTTGACAAAAAGTTTTCAGATACTTTGGGTTTTGAAGTCGATGCTTCTATCTCGTGGTATGATTTAAACGATACCATTCGTTTTCAGCTATTTAACCCTATTTTTGAAAAAAAAGATTTTTTGTATAAAAGAGCCTTTCAGTCCAATTTTTTCAACAAATTAGATACTTTGCGTTCAACGGCGTTAGGGAAAAATTCGTATGGAATTAATTTTATAAAAATAAAACACGGAAAAGGCGAATTTTTTATTCACCTTTCGCCTTTGTCTTTTACTAATTATAATTTTTTGGTAGAAAAAAACTTCGATTACGCTTTTAATGCTTTGTCTTATTTGTCTTACAATGAAATAGTTTGGGACGAATATTACAAACCAGAAAACAGTATTTACAACAAAAGAACACCCATTTACTTTATTCTCGAAACCGAAAGTTTGCGTTGGGCATGGTATATTTTAATTGTGGGTTTAATTTTATATATTTTGTTTATGGGCAAGCGTATGCAAAGAATTATTCCGGTTATCAAGCCACCCAAAAACAGTAGCCTTGAATTTATCGAAACCATCGGAAAACTTTATTATCACAAGGCAATGCACAAAGATTTGGCAGAAAAAAAATTCAAGTATTTTTTAGATTTTTTACGAACCCGATATTTTATTCAAAATCCGGACTTTAGCATCAAGCAAATCAATTACATAGCTCAAAAAACGGGCGTTAAACAAAAAACAGTGGAGCGAATTTTTAATCAATACAGGCACATAGCCTCAAAAATTTCTATCTCCGAGCAAGAACTGTTTGATTTGAACAAAGCCATTGAAGAGTTTTATAAAAAATGCTAATTCGTTCATTTTCAATTCTTTTTTATTCATTTAGCATTTTATATTTTTTTTTAATTGCATCATTTTGCTTTTTATAAAATCTTTATTTCGAGCAATTTAAGTTTTCAATTTTTTGCATAAAGGTCATGTAAAAATTAGAAAATACACTATTTTAAATCCACTATTTTAAATCCACAAGTTTAACTTTTACAAACCGATAGGCTTCAATTCTATTTTTTACAAAAAGTAGATAGCTAAATTTTCAACAAGCTGTTTATAAGTAGATTGATACAAGAATTTACAAATTTTAATCAATATTTTCACTTTTTTTAATAATAAATTTTTACTTACACCATTTTTTTATATTTTCGTCCCACAATTTTCACAAAAGAATTTGGAAAAAAATAAAAATAAAATTCTAAAAAAGGTTCATTTTTAGGCTTACATGGTTTGTAAAGTCTAAATTTTTTTTTAAACTTTAAAAAAAAATCTATTTTTTTAGAATTTTTTTACAAAAAAAAGGAAAAAATGAAAACATATTCTCAAAATTATTACTTAGACCTTACAAAAGAAGAACAAACAGAAATAGCTTTTTTATTGAATAGAGAACCCAATAGCGTTGAAAAAGAGTTAATTGGTTTTCTTTGGCGCGAAGATTTTGCAAAAAAAGCAATTGAAAAATGGTTTAAAAAATTATTACGAATTGGCGAAAACATTATAAAAACCAACAATAGAAATGAATCTTATTTGCAAATAGGCAATAAAGTGGTTAAATTTAGTGTTTCGGCTCAAAATAATTTAAACGAAAAATTTGCATCACTTGCCGCAACTCAAGCCATGCAAAATGTAATAAAAACGGCATTTTCAAACGACTTTGAACCTTTGGCACTCTTAGATTCGTTGCGAATAGGCGATTTTGAAGATGCTCAAAACCAAAGAAAATTAGTGGAAATTGTGAAAGCCATTTCCGATTTTTCTAAAGCTGCCAATATTCCGGTCGTTGGGGGCGAAATCTTTTTTAATCAGTCATTTAACGATTTGCCCATTATCAATGCTTTTTCGCTGGCGGCTACAGAAATTGAAAATCTTAAAAAAAGACGAATCATTTTATCGGAGCAACTTATTTATTTTGTTGGTGCCAGTCCTAAACTCGAAGATTCTGAATTTGAAGAAGTTGAATTAACTCAAGAAACTTTTTCTACTCATTTTAATCATAAAAAACTTTCGCCGGAAAGTTTGCAAGAAAAACTTTTAATTGATTTTTGCAAACGTCCGGTAAAGGAACGAAGTTTTGTGGTTATGAAAAGTATAGCTAAAGGTGGAATTATCAACGCATTAGTTAAAATTTTGAAAGGAAAAAAAGGAGCAGATATTCATTTGGAAGAAATTAATACCATTTTTGAGTCAAACTCCGATTTTAATATTTTATTTTCCGAAATTCAGGCAAGTGCCTTATTTGTAGTGAGTAAGAACAATAAAATGAAATTTGAAACCATCATTGAAAATTCCAATTTAACATGCCATATTATCGGAAAAATAAATTCTACGGAAAACATTCAGATTTTTGAAAAAGATGAAATAATTGCTCAAATTCCGGTTGAGATTTTAGAAAGCACGAGCATTCCCGAACGAAATTTGAATTACAAAGCTCCAGATAGGTCAAAAATACGTGAATATTCGATAAAAGATGTTACTTTGCCCGAAAATTTGAAAGAAGTAGGTCTATTTTTGGCTGCCCACAAGAATATTGCCTCAAAAAAATACTTAACCAAGCATTTTGAAATAGAAAAAAGCCATTACAATGCCTTTCAGCAACTTTCCGATGCTGCAATTATACCTTTCGATGAGAATTTTTCGTTGGTAGCGGGTGTAGATTGCAATTCGCGCTATGTAGATGCCGACCCGCAAACCGGTGCCGCCATAGCCGTAGCCGAAGCGGCTCGAAATATAGTTTGTTCCGGCGGAAAGCCTTTAGCCATAAGCGTTTGCATAAACATTGGAAACCACAAAAATCCGGAAGTTTTCTGGCAATTTACAGAAATTATTAAAGGGATTAACAAAGTAAGCCGTCTGTATAACTTGCCGATAATCAACATAAAAGCTAATTTCGACAATTTTAAAAATTTGAGCGGAAACCAGGTAAATATTTATCCTTCGCCCGTAATTGGCATGTTAGGCACTATTCCGCTTCTCAAAAAGCCACTAACTCTGTGTTTTAAACAAAAAGGCGACATGATTTTTCTTTTGGGCGAAACCCGAAACAGCATTTCCTCATCGCTTTATCTCAAATCGTTTCACAAAGTTAAAAACTCGCCGCCGCCTTATTTCTGCTTGCACACAGCCAATCAATTGCAACAAATTGTTCAACAGCTTTCCGATAAAGAATTGATTAACTCGGCACACGATATTTCAAATGGCGGTTTATTTATCACTTTATTAGAAGCCGGCTTGCAACAAAATTTGGGTTTTGACATCACCACCGATGCCGAAAACAGAGTCGATGCTTTTCTTTTTGGGGAAGCACAAAATCGGATTGTTGTAACTGTAAGCTCGGAATTGGAAACTGAATTTATTGATTTTATGATAGATACAAAATTTCCTTTCCTTACTTTGGGACATATTACCAAAGGCGATATTAGAATAGACGATGAATCTTGGGGAAATATTGTACAAATGAAAGATGTTTACGAAAACAGCATGGAGCGAAATTTAAAATTTTAATACAAAATTGTTAAAAAGAAAATAGGTATAAACTTAATAAATTATCCAATGAAAAAGTAGTTGTTTTTTATACTCTTGATATTTTATTATTAAGTTTTTGCTGAGCAATATTTAAACCTTAAAGATTTTAAAGTCGGTTTAATATTTAAATACAATTATGAGATATTTTAAATGACGTGTTTTTTTTCACAAATAGATTTGTAAAACTTCATTTGTTTAAATAGAGATGCTGAATCTTAGAACAAAAACAGTAAATCGTTTTAGAGAAGGTGAAAATTTTGAAATAATTGTAATTGAAAGAAATGACTTTAAGTATCTCTATACTTTGGTATTATGATTTCAATGTTTTAAAAAAAAACTGTTAGAAACCTTGCGAGAAATCAAAAAATATTCTTTGTTTTTGCATCTCACAAGTTCAAATATTTTTTTTTACCAGAAAAATTAAATCAAAAATAACCATCAGCCCCAGCAATTGGATTGACCGATTAATGGACTTTATAGATAAGATTTTTGCAACCGAAAATATTTAAAAAGGAACAAAACAAACGGCGTAAAAGAGCATAACGGCATTTTATTTTTTACATAATTTTAGACCGTATCATTCAAGTAAAGAGCAAAATACATAAAGTTCTTTTGAAAAATTTAATGGCTTTCAACACCGAGATAATTGGTTACATAATTTGTTAATTGCAGCATCTTGAAAATGGCTTTAAAAATTATTAACAAAAAAGACTTAATCAGAAATTTTAACTTCTTTGACATTCTATTAAATTCTTCTTTTTTTATCAAAAGTGTTTTTTTTACGGGCAATGAAAAATGTTTTTTTTGGAAAATATTTTTTTATAAAAGCGGTATTTTGTTTTTGTGCAAAAAGTTTTTTATATTTGCAGGTATCTTTTTTAAAAAAAACAAAAAGATTAATGTTTTAAGCAAATTTAAAGTTTTTTTTCAATTATAAATGAACCCTATTCACAATAAAACCGAAAAAAAATGAGTACGAAATCAAAATTTTGTCAAAGTTGCGGAATGCCAATGAAAAATGACCCGCAAGCTGGCGCAACAAATGCCGATGGCAGCTTGAACGAAGCTTATTGCAGTTACTGCTACCAAAACGGCAAGTTTACATTCAATGGCACTGTACTTGAATTTCAAGAATTTTGTCGCCAAAAAATGGTTGAAAGCGGTCATAATCGTTTTATGGCATGGTTATTTACACGCGGTATGAAGCGCTTAGACCGCTGGAAACAAAAATAGATTTTTTTATAAAAAAAAATCATTTTCTTTTTTTCATGTAACACTTTTTTTGCTTCAGCAAATTTAAAAACATGAAAACAAGCGAAATGACAAAAAGTTAAAAAAGATTTTTACTAAAAAAGTTTATAAAAAACCTTTGCTTTTATTTTATAAGCAGAGGTTTTTTTTATATAAAAATAGCATTTCGGTATTGAATAAAAATGTTTTACAACAGTGTTTGTATTTTGTATTAAAAAAAAGTGTAGATTTGCGTAGTTCAAATATCCATTGTTTTACAAAAAAACAAGCTGAAATTTGAACTTGTATCAAAATTTAACATTTAATAATAAAAAAAATGAAAAAACTTGACTCAGCAAGCAGAATACAACATTTATTGCAATTTGGCGAATTTGGTGATGTAAATCCTTCGATAACAGATTCTTCAACTTTTACTTTTTTAGGCGCAAATACAATGGTAGATACATTTGAAGGACACTCCGAAGGTTGTTTTTTATATTCTCGCCATTGGAATCCGACTAATAAATATTTAGCCGAAGCCTTAGCCACTATGGAAGGCACTGAAAACGCTTGGGTTACTGCATCGGGAATGGCTGCCATTACCTGTACTATTTTGCAACTTTGCAATTCGGGCGACCATCTCATTGCAAGCACTACAATTTATGGAGGCAGTTTTGCTTTCTTCCAAAATTATTTGCCAAAATTTAACATCGAAGTTACTTTTGTAAACCCAACCGACCTTGAGGAAATAAAAAATGCCGTAAAACCAAATACCAAACTTATTTATACCGAAGCCATTTCCAATCCGCTCTTGCAAATTGCTAATATTCCCGAAATGGCAAAAATTGCAAACCAAAACAATTTGAAATTAGTGGTGGACAATACCTTTTCCCCATTAATTTTAGCTCCTCACCAATTGGGTGCGCACATTGTAGTTTACAGTATGACCAAATTTATCAACGGAAAGAACGATTTAGTAGCCGGTGCCATTTGTGCCGACAATGAATTTATCAATTCCTTGGTTAATGTAAACAACGGAACTGCCATGCTATTGGGACCGGCTTTAGACCCTTTGCGCTCATCAAATATTTTAAAAAATTTGCATACCCTTCATATTCGCATGAAGCAACACAGCTACAACGCAATGTATTTAGCCCATCGATTTAAAGAAATGGGCTTAGAAGTTTCTTATCCGGGTTTGCCCGAACACAAAGGACATGAACTGATGACTTCGCTCATGGATAAGCAATATGGCTACGGCGGAATAATAGCTATTAACCTAAAAACCAAACAGAAAGCCGACCAATTAATGGAAAAAATGCAAGCAAAAGGAGTGGGCTATTTAGCCGTTAGCTTAGGATATTTTAAAACCCTGTTTAGCAATTCCGGTTCAAGTACATCTTCGGAAGTGCCTATCGAAAAACAGCACGAAATGGGACTTTCGCCCGGATTAATTCGTTTTTCGGTTGGTTTAGACAACGACATTGAATATACTTTTAGCCTTATTAAAGAAGCGATACAAGAAAATCAATCTCTTTAAAAAAAAAAAATCGATTCAATCCATTTCAAAACAAAACTTTGCCAAAGTTCAACAACTTTGGTAAAGTTAAACGATTGCTAATTTCCAATACGCCCATATTTTATCCCAACAAAATTTGAATAAAAAACAATTAACATCGTCATTTTTTTTCTATTTCAATAAAATTATTAATTTTGCATTTTTAAAAAATCAAAACCAAGCGTATTTCACAATAGAATAAATATGAATAAGTTACAGAATGGTTCTGACATTAGAGGAGTAGCCCTCGAAGGTGTGAACAGCGAAAAGGTAAATCTAACCCCCGATGTAGCTAAACAAATTGGAAATGCCTTTATTATTTGGCTCAAACACAAGCTCAATAAAACAAAGGAACTCAAAATAGCTATTGGAATGGATTCTCGCCTTTCGGGTCCGGCACTCAAAAATGCTCTTACCAAAGCCATTACCAAAGCCGGTTGCGACATTTACGATTGCGGATTGGCTTCCACACCGGCTATGTTTATGACTACCATTACCGAGCCTTTTCTCTGCGACGGTGCTATTATGCTCACTGCAAGCCATTTGCCTTTCAACAGAAACGGAATGAAATTTTTTACAAAAGAAGGCGGATTAAACACAAGCGATATTACTCAAATTTTAAATTTTGCCGAAAACGCTCTCTTTGAAAAAGAAAATATTGTCGGAAAAATTGAAAAAATAGATTTTATGTCGGTTTATTCTTCCTTTTTTACAAAAAAAATAAAAAAAGAAGTAAATACCGCCGATTATGAACTCCCACTCAAAGGCTTAAAAATAGTGGTAGATGCCGGAAACGGCGCCGGTGGTTTTTATGCCGAACAAGTTTTGAAACCATTAGGAGCTGATATTTCGGGCAGTCAATTTCTAACTCCAGACGGATATTTTCCAAATCACACTCCAAACCCCGAAGACGACGAAGCCATGCAAAGCATACAACAAGCCGTTTTGGACAATCAAGCCGACTTGGGCGTTATTTTCGATACCGATGTGGACAGAGCCGCCATTGTGGACAAAAACGGAAATTCCATCAATCGAAACAAACTCATTGCTTTAAGTGCAGCTATCGTTTTAAACGAAATGCCTAATTCATACATCGTTACTGATTCGATTACTTCCGATGGTTTAACTTTTTTTATAGAAAATGTTTTAAACGGAAAACATCTTCGTTACAAAAGAGGCTATAAAAACGTTATCAACGAAGCCATTCACTTAAATAATACCGGAAAACAATGCGGTTTAGCCATCGAAACTTCCGGTCATGCCGCTTTAAAAGAAAACCATTTTTTAGACGACGGTGCTTATTTAGTTACCAAAATTATTATTGAAGCAGCTCGTTTGGCAAAAGAAGGCAAAACATTGGAAAGTTTAATAAATCTGTTGCCACAACCCAAAGAAAGCAAAGAATTTAGAGTTAAAATCATCGAAAACGACTTCAGAGCTTACGGAATAGCAATTATTTCCGAACTCGAAGAGTTTTCAAACTTTGTAGAAGGTTGGAACACAGTAGCCAACAACTACGAAGGCACGCGAATAGCTTGCGCCAAAGACAAAGGAGACGGCTGGTTTTTGCTTCGCCTTTCGCTTCACGACCCTGTCATTCCCATCAATATCGAATCAAACATAGACGGTGGAGTGAACATTATAGCTTTTGAATTACTGAATTTTTTAAAAAAATATAAAAAATTAGATTTATCATCTTTTAATATCCATTTATAATTATTTTGGCACGAATTTTATCCATAGATTACGGAAAAAAAAGAACCGGTTTAGCGGTTACCGATGCCTTGCAAATTATTGCAAACGGATTAACCACTGTGCCGAGCCATGAGATTTTTACTTTTTTAAAACTTTATTTTGAAAAAGAAGAAGTAGAAAGAATAATAGTCGGACACCCCAAGCAAATGGATAATACCGATTCGGAGTCCATGCAATACATTATTCCTTTTGTAAAAAAACTCAAACAAACTTTCGATATACCGATAGAAATGTTTGACGAACGTTTTACTTCAAAAATGGCTTTTCAAACCATGATTGATGCCGGTTTGAAAAAAAAAGCTCGGCAAAATAAAGCGTTGATTGACGAAATCAGTGCAACGATTATTTTACAATCTTACTTAGCAAGTAAACAAGTTTAGAAAATTTTTAATTTAATGTGTTATGTCATTAGCAATTAATATAATAGGTACAAAAGTGCTAAGAGAAAAATCTCAAGAAATTACCTCCGATTTTGAAGGTTTAAAAGATTTGATTAAAGAAATGTTTGAAACCATGCAAACTTCAAACGGAATAGGTTTGGCTGCCCCGCAAGTAGGCAAATCCATTCGGCTTTTTGTGGTAGATACCAGCCCTTTAGCCGAAGATGAAAAAAACGAAACCAAAAAAAAGGAACTCCTTTCTTTTAAAAAAACATTCATCAATCCAGTTATTACAGAGCGATTTGGCAATTTAGTAGATATGGAAGAAGGCTGCCTGAGCATACCCGATATTTACGAAAACGTTAGCCGCGAAGAAGGAATTAAAATTGAATATTACGACGAGAATTTTCAATTTCAAACCCTCGAATTGCACGGTATTTCTTCGCGCGTTGTACAACACGAATACGACCATTTGGAAGGCATTTTATTTACCGACAAAATAGCTGTTATTAGACGTAAACTTCTCAAAAACAAATTATTTTCCATCTCTCGCGGTAAGTTTAGAAAAAATTATAAGGTAAAATTAGGGGTGAAGTAGTTTTTTGAGGTCTGAATTTTTTTAATATTTTAGAACTTTAAATAATTTAAATTATTGGTTGGCAATTAAAAAGTTATAAATTTAAAAATTATTTAACATGGAATCATTACAAAGTGAAAAACACGACATCAAGTTATCAAACAAATATTCTGATATGAATATATTTGGTTTGATTTTTTCTGTAGTAATAGTATTAATAAATGTTTATGTTCAGATATGCGTTCACAATTTAAGTTGTCATAATGAAGAATCTTATTTTTTCTTGGCTTTTTTTCCGGTATTTTTTATTCCATTTATTATTTTATTTTCAACCAATTCTAAATATGGTACTGTAAGTTTTAGATTATTTATTGGCGCAATTATAATAGCAATAATATCATTCATGACTGTTAAACTAACAGGTGATGTTCCTATGTTTTTAGGAGCTAAAGGTCATAATCTTTATGCCTCTCGTGTTTATTTATGGCTTATTATTAGTGCTTTTTTGGGTATATTAAGCATAATACTAAAAAAACGGTAATAAGCATTTCATGCTACAAACGGTAACTTTGCTAAAATTTAAAACGAATCTGTCTATTTTGTAAAAAAAAAATTAAAATAAATCCATCTATTAAAAAAAAAAATAAAGGAATAAGGGAAGCAGTGAGTTTTATTTTTAGTTACTAAGGGAATAAGGTTTTGAAAACCAACCAATCGTATTATAAATTTGCCAAACAAAAATTTGATTAGACTTGTTGCAAATTCATATTCAGTGATTTATAAACTATTTACGGTCAGACCGATGCTATTCATCAGCCGTCAGACCGGACAAGCCGGTCTGACGGAAGTTTAATAAACAATGTAATTTATAGTATAAAAATTTGTAAACTAATGAAATTCAATTTACAACAAGTCTATTATAAAAAATTTCTCGATTTAATTGAACTACAAACTTTATTGTTAAGTAAATTATAATATTCCAACCCTAACTTACAATTTTGAAACATGTTAAATTTAAAAGTCCCATTCCATCTTTTTGCCGGTAAAACACCATTATTTTAAGGCTATCCTAATTAAACATTTTGTATTTTGCCTTTTTTTTACACAAAAAAGAATATTTATTTTGGAAAAAGTAATTTTTTTCGTACTTTTGGAAAAAGTATTTTATAAAATTTCTATATGGCAAGGATTTATCATACGTGCGAAACCATTACTTCTAACATTCTTTATGTTAAATATGCCCCTTTTGAACCCACAGAGCAAGAGTTTGATGTGTATTTAAACGATTTGTATAACGTTTACAATCAAAAATCGCCATTCACAATTATTCTCGATGGCACCGATGCCAAGTATTTATCGTCATCTTTGCGCATCAAACAAGGCAAATGGCTCGCCGATAACAGAGAAATGATACAAAAACAGTGCATTGCACAAATTTACGTAATCCCAAACATCATTGTTAAAATGATTTTGCAAGGAATATTTTTAGTTCAAAAACCGTTTGTGCCTTATTTTATTGTTGGTTCAAAAAAAGATGCCTTAGCCAAAGCCCAAGAGCTAATGACATTTGAAGATTGATTATTTGCATGGTTTTTTCAAAGAAAACTTTTTTCTTTTTATGAAAAAAAAAATGTTTTTTTATAAATTAGTAAATAAAATTTCATATTTTATTTTAACTTTTGCATTCTTTTGTTTAGCAAAAGTTTCGGCACAAGAA
>DYNA01000115.1:0-2601 GCA_020721325.1 Paludibacter propionicigenes | reverse complement strand
GACAAGCAATGAACCGATTGGATAAAAATTACCCTCAAAGCCCACAGTATTTAACGGCTTTTTACCGCGAAACGGTCATGCGCAATGGTAGTTTTATGTTTTTTTCGGAAGCTTTGCTCAAAATTTACAAAACTTCTTACAGCAAAGACTTTGACAATGACCAAATTAAAGTACTTAAATCGCGCAAAATGAAAAATATCAGTTTAACCGATACCGTTATTTTGAAAATGAAATCGGGCTTGCAAACCATTTTGTTATTGGATATTATAAAAAATAAAATTGATTTTTTAGATACCGAACATTTCGATAAATACAGTTACAAAATGACAGATATTGTAAGTTACAACAATAGAACAAGTTATGCCATCGATTTTGTTCAAAAAAACAATATTGAAGACGATTTGTATCAAGGAACGGTTTATATTGATACCGACAATTTGGCTGTGATAGGTGCTGAATTTAAAATCAATCCGCAAAAAATAGACGAAGCTCAAAATCGGTTCATTATAAAGAAGACACGAACAATGAAGCTTAAACTTCTCGATACAAAATATTTAGTACATTTCAGATGCATCAACAATCAATTCTACTTGAGCCATGTGCGGGGGGAATTAAAAATTAAAGTTCGTAAGAAAAATAAACTTTTCCCTATTTTGTTTGAAACAACTTTAGAGCTGATTACCAATCAAATAGACAGCGTAAACGTGGAACGTTTCGACCGTAAAGAAATCGAAGATTTAACCGATATTTTTTCTGATGTTCAGCATCAGTACGATGAAACTTTTTGGGAAGATTACAATTTTATTAAGCCCGAAGACTCTTGGGAAGAAGCCATTAAGGTTTTATACAACAAAACTTTAAATCGCTGAGTGTAAATTGTATATTGAGATTTTGATTTTCAAAAAAAAAACATGGTTTTTTGAAAGTAAAAATTAGGCTTCAATATTTAGATTGATGCGGGCATCTAATCCTTTTTCGAGAATTTTAACCAGTGTGGACAAGCGAACATTGCTGGCATCTTTTTCAATTCGCGAAATGTAAGCGCGTTTTGTGCCTATTCGCTCGGCTAACTCCTCTTGTGTAATATCGTTTTTGCGTCTGATTTCTTTAATTATTCTGCCAATGTCTAAAAGTCCACATTTTTCGAGCATTTCGTAATAATTTTCAATAGCTATGTTTTGTTTGTATTTTTCAATGTTTTTCATTTTTTAAATTTTTTTGCAAGATGATATTACAAATATGATTTCCTTGCTTTATTTACGAAAGTTTTTATAAAAAGTTACATAAAGCTTTTTAAATATTATCCAAAAAAAGAAAGTTGGTAAAAAAAGATTTTTAAATTATTCTTTTTTAATAAATTTAAGCGAGCAAAATGATTTTTTGTATCGAAATATTTTGTAAAAATGTATCTTTGCCTTGTTTTCCAAAAAAAAAATAAAATGCTTTCAAAAACAAAAATTAAGTACATTCATTCGCTTGGGCTAAAAAAAAACCGTGAAACTGAAAAAGTTTTTATAGCCGAGGGCATTAAATTAATTGATGAAATCATTCATTCCGATTTTATTGTGCATCAATTGTATTGCACCGATGAGGTTTACGAATATTTTTTGCGCAAAGCAAAAAAACAAACTCAAGTCATTGAAATTTCGCAAAGCGAATTGAAAAAAATAAGCCAATTGGCTACGCCTCAAAAGGCTTTAGCTATTGTACAACAATACGATAACCGTTTTGATTATGACAAAATTTCGGGCAAACTTCACTTTTTTCTCGACGATGTAAATGACCCGGGCAATTTGGGAACCATTGTGCGAATAGCTGCTTGGTTTGGGATAGATAGCATTTTTTGTAGCAATGAATGTGTTGATATTTACAATTTTAAGGCAGTTCAGGCGAGTATGGGTGCTATAGTGGCTAAAAATGTTTTCTATGTTGATAAAATGGATTTTTTCAAAAAAATTGCTCAAATGAACTCTTTGACCGTTTACGGTACGTATTTGGAGGGCGATAATATTTACAATCAAGCTCTTACGCCCGAAGGAATTATTGTTTTGGGCAGCGAAGCGCACGGTATTAGCCATTCGATAGAAAAATTTATTACCCAAAAACTTTTTATTCCCAGTTTTGCGCAAAAGCATAAGGGCGCAGAATCCCTCAATGTGGGCGTTGCGGCTGCCATTGTTTGCTCTGAATTTATGCGAAAATTATTTTTTAAGTAGCCCTCTAACCGGCATTTGCTCTGAAAGCACCGTTCATTGGCGCAATCTGCTTATGACTACCAACCATTAATTTAGCGTAAGCCATTTGTTTTTAATGTATTACACACCTAAAGCACGAAACAACGCTCAATTTTATTTGTAAAAGATGCCAAAAAAACGTATTCCTTTTTGCAAAATCCAATGCCTAATTTCTAAAACCCAATTTACTTGTTTATAAAGCCTTGGTAAGGTTATTTTAAGCTTCAGCACTGCCCTAAAAAGCGGAGCAAGTGCTTAAAAAAAGAGGCGAAATAGGTGTTTAAGCAGCCGATGTACCCAAAAAAGCAATGAAACTTTTCTAAAAAGCATCGGAAGTAGCCAAAAAAGCAGGCGGGGTGGATTTTTA
>DYNA01000017.1 GCA_020721325.1 Paludibacter propionicigenes | reverse complement strand
TTTTTTTATTTTCCTAATTTAAAAGGATTTAAAAAAAATGTCATGTAGAGTACAACATTATATATTTTTTCTCAAAATTATAAAAAAAATTCAATCAACAAAAAAATATTAGGCATTAAAGTAAAATTATATAAAAAAATATTTTTTATTGAAAAAAAATAATTATCTTGCTGTTCCATTTTCAAAAAAATGGGCGCAAAAAATTGATGATAACATAGTTTGTAACAATAACTAAATGAAGCAATTTTAAATTTTTAGTTCTAAAAAATTATTACAAAATAAAAATATTAGATAAATAAGTTATAACTAAAAAAATCGAATGACTTATTTTAATATTAAAAAAAAAATATTACTTTTACATATTTGAAAAAAAAAAAAATTTAATACAAAAAAAAATAAAACTTATATGAAAAAAATTATTTTAACATTCGTATTCATAATTTTTTTGGCAAAATTATTTGCCCAAAATGAAACTCCCGCCATTTCCGATACCAGTTCAACGCTTGTAGCCGCCGAGGGGCAAGAAGCCGAAGCCTTTTACAATCAAGGAATTGAAGAGTTTAAAACGCGTAATTATCAAGGTTCGATAGAAAGTTTCAACAAAGCAATTGAATTAAATCCTTCGTTTTCAAAAGCTTACTTCAATCGCGGAGCTGTCTATGTTGAGCTAAATAACTCACAATCAGCTTATTCCGATTTTTCAAAAACCATAGAATTAGACCCTCAAATGGGAATAGCTTATTTTAGTCGCGCCCTTTTAAAATTTAAGGAAAATGATTTTACAACCGCTCAAAAAGACTTATTATCAGCTATTTCAGCCTCTTACGAAAATGAAAAAGTTCATTATTATTTAGGAGTTACTTATTTTCAACAAGAAAAATATGCCGAAGCTGAAAACGCATTCACCAAATCCATTCAGCTCGACAATCAATTTGCTTTTGCTTACAACGACCGCGCCAGCGCACGTCGCCAGCAAAACAAACTCACCGAAGCCATTGCCGATTATAAAAGCGCAACAGAAAAAGCTCCAAGCATAGCATTGATACATAACAACTTAGGAAGTGCATTGAAACAAAACGGCGATTTTAAAGCAGCCGTTGAAGCTTACCAAAAAGCAGTGAGCCTTCAAACGGATTACTACATAGCTTTCAATAACATGGGAAGTGCCTATTTTGAATTGGAAAATTACGAAAAAGCAGCCGAAAACTTTAAAAAAGCTACCGAAATAAAACCAGATTATGCTTTTGCTTTTAACAACTTAGGAACAGCACTTTTGAAACAAGAAAAATACGCCGAAGCTGCTCTCATTTTCGACAAAGCCATAGCCTTAGACCCTAATTACGGTTTTGCATATTTCAATCGCGGAAGTGCCAAAGAAATGCTCCGATTGCCCAAAGAAGCCTGCGATAACTGGCAAAAAGCTTACGAATTGGGTGTAAAAAGTGCCGAAAATTTAGCTTCGGATTGTAAATAATTTTTTAACCCAATTTTTTATTCAAAAATTAAAAAATAAAAACAGACTTTTTCTCACTCAAAATAAATCTTTTTTTATAAAAAAATTCAAAAAAATGAAACATAAAACGATAATAATAATATTCTTTTATATTTTTTTAAATTCTTTAACGTTTGCACAAACACCCGTTGAAGTAGATAAAAAAGAGTTCAAAATAAATGAAAACAGCGATGCTTTTAAAATAGCATGGCAAAATATTAAAGATGGCGACAAAGCTTTTTTTTCAGGAAATTCTTTTTATGAAATAGCTTTAAAATATTACTTAGAAGCTATCAATTACAACGATAACAATCCCGAACTAAATTACAAAATTGGTATTTGTTATTTGTTTTCACCACAAAAAGACAGTGCCGTAAAATTTTTAGAAAAAGTAGAAAAAATAAAACCAACGGTAGCACCCGATTTTTACTATTGGCTGGCAAAAGCTTATCATGCAAATTATGTTTTTGACAAAGCCGTTGAATTTTACCAACTGTTTATCAACACGTTACCGCCAAAAATAATGGCAGAGTTCAAAGCACAAGTGGGCGACCCATATTTCCTCATTCAAAATTGCAAATATGGCAAAGATTTACTTGCTTTTCCACAAAGAGTTTTTATCGATAATTTAGGAAAGTCAATAAATACCGCTGCTCCCGAATACAGTGCGATTGTTTCGGCAGACGAATCAATTATAATTTTTACTTCGCGGCGCGAAAATACCACCGGAGGCGGGCGTTCGCTGGACGACAACGAGTTTTTTGAAGATATTTACTTTGCCGAAGTAGATGAAAAAGGCGAATGGAAAACGGCTGAAAACATTGGAAATAAGGTCAATTCAAAGGAACACGATGCTACGGTTGGGCTAACGCCCGACGGTCAGACGCTCATACTTTACCAAAGTACTTCCGGAAATGGTGATTTGTTTGAAAGTAAAAAAATAGGTAACGAGTGGACTCGTCCGCGCCAGTATTCTAAGAAGCTCAATACCAAATACCACGAAGCTTCGGCTTGTCTTTCGCCCGATGAAAAAACCATTTATTTTGTTTCAGACAATCCCCAAAATAATTTAGGACAACACGATATTTTTAAAGCCACTCTCGATGAAAAAGGCGACTGGGAGAATATTCAAAATCTTGGAAGTGTGATAAATACAACAGGCGATGAAGTTTCAGTTTTTCTACACCCCGACGGCAGAACTCTTTATTTTAGCTCAGACGGTCATAATTCGATGGGCGGCTACGATATTTTTAGCTCCATTTTGCAAGACAATGGAACGTGGAGCAAGCCCGTAAACATGGGCTATCCCATCAATACGCCCAACAATGATGTGTTTTTTGTAATGTCGGCAGATGGAAAACATGGTTATTTTGCATCAAACCAAGAAGGAGGCGTTGGGCAAACAGATATTTACCGGATTACTTTTTTGGGCGAACCCAAACCCACCTTGTTGAGTTTTGAAGATAATTTAATGGCAAGTTTAAATATTCCAATAAAAGAAAAAACAATAGAAAAACCCATAGAAATTAAGAAAATTCGTTTGACCGTTTTAAAAGGAACTATTTCAGATTCAATAACTTCCAAACCTTTGGAAGCCGATATTGAAATTGTAGATAACAGCAACGGCAAATTGATTTCGACTTTTAAATCCAATAGTTCTACCGGAAAATATTTACTTCCGTTGCCTTCGGGCATTAATTATGGAATTGTAGTAAAAAAAGAAGAATACCTTTTCCACTCTGAAAATGTTTACATTCCAGATGCTACTAATTATCAAGAGATTAACAAAGATATAAAGCTTTTAAAAGTGTTAAAAGGTTCTACCATTGTGCTGAGAAATATCTTTTTCGATACCGGAAAATCCATTTTACGCCAAGAATCGAACACCGAACTAAACCGATTGGTAAAATTATTGAACGACAACCCTACATTAAAAATTGAAATTCAAGGACATACCGACAATATTGGCGGTTTGGAATACAACAACACGCTTTCAAACAACCGCTCAAAAGCGGTAGTCGATTATTTGATAGCAAATGGAATAGATACCAAACGCCTGAGTTACAAGGGTTATGGCTATTCAAAACCCATTGCTACCAACCAAACTCCCGAAGGCAGACAAAGCAATCGAAGGGTTCAATTTGAAATTTTATAATTTTTTTTAATAAAAATTTTAAGGTATTTTATATGAAAAAAAATATTTCAATAACTATTTTGCTAATTTTAATTTTTCAAATTTCGTTTGCACAAAAAATGCTTACCATTAGCAAAAATGAATTTTTAATAACTGAAAAAAACGACAGCGGAGCTTGGAAAGCTTTAAATGAAGGAATAAATTTGTTTAAAGCCAATGTTTCCAATGCTTTAAAAGCCGCCGAAAAACTCGAAAAAGCCAATGCGTACAACTCCGAAATAGCAAAACTCAAATACAACTTAGGGCTTTGCTATTTGTATTCGCCCAATAAATCAAAAGCAATTTTAAATCTGAAAGAAGCCATAGAAATGAATGAATTTGTGGCAAAAGATGCTTATTTTTTGTTAGCAAGAGCCTATCATTTGAACTCTGAATTTAAAAAAGCAAAAGAAAATTACGAAGCCTACAAATTGTCAGTAGCACCTTCAGAACTTCCTAAAATAGAGCCATTTATAGAAAAATACAAAGATGATTGCAACTCAGCCGATAAAATAGACTCCGTTCCAATGCGTGTTTATATCGACAATTTAAGCGGTTCGGTAAACTCAGAATTTAACGACTACTTGCCAATGTATCATTCTATAAATCAGGAACTTTACTTTACATCGCAGCGCGAAGAAACAACCGACGGAAAAATTAACAAATACGGGAATAATTATTTTGAAGATATTTTTTCTGTAAATTTAAACAATTCAGACTCAATTGAAACCAATAATTTAGGAAAATTATTTGAAACCAAAGACAACGAAGCATTTGTGGGTTTAAGCTCCGATGGTCTTACTGCATTCATTTACAAAGGTTTAGAAAATGGAGGCGATTTGTATTTTTCAACACAAGTAGCTGGAGTTTGGGGCAAAATAAAAACTTTAGGCAACACCATAAACGATAAAAAAGCCAAAGAAAACTCTGCAACCATTAGCAACGACGGGCAAACTCTCTATTTTACAAGCGATAGAGAAAATGGTTATGGAGGTTCAGATATTTACGTTAGCACAAAAGATGCAAATGGAAAATGGCAAGCGGCTAAAAACATCGGTATCGTATTAAATTCACCAAAAGATGAAATAAATGTTTACCTTTCATCTGATAATCAGGCACTTTACTTTGCAAGCAACGGTTTTAAAGGCTTTGGAGGTTTTGATATTTACAAATCGGAAAAAGATGCCAACGGAAATTGGCAAGAACCAATAAACTTAGGTTCGCCCATCAATTCTCCCACCCAACAGATGAGTTATTTTCCAGTTTCTGATACCCAAACAGCATTCTTAACATCTGAAAATGAGCAAAGTAAAGGTCAGTTGGATATTTATAAAATCACTTTTTTAGGCGAAGAAAAATCGACTTTGCAAAACACGGAAGATAATTTATTATCCTTTTCGCAAGCCAAATACCCCAAAATAGAGCTTCTGCAAGCCATTTCCTCAACGCTTCTTTCGGGACGCATAACGAGCAAACGTACAGGCGCACCGCTTCAAGCACAAATAGAAATCATTGATAAAGAGCAAAATAAAATTATCTACTCCGAAAATACGAACGCCGAAACCGGCGAATATGAAATTTCGCTTCCGGCAGGAAAAAATTACAGCATTTCGGTAAAATCCGATTCATATATGTTTGTTTCAGACAATATTGAGGTGCAAAAATCAATTAAATTCCAGCGTTTTAAGCGAAATTTTGAACTTTTTCCCTTAGAATTAGGTTCATTTTTGATTTTAAAAAATGTTTTTTTCGATAGCAATTCTTCCGTTTTGCGCACCGAATCGTATGCCGAACTTGACGTTTTAGCCCAATTTATGAGCAATAATCCATCAGTAAAACTCGAAATTTCGGGGCATACCGACAACCTTGGCAGCTCTTACTCCAACAAAAAACTTTCAAAAGAACGATCCGAAGCCGTTCAAAACTATTTAATAAGCATTGGAGTTGATGCAAGTAGATTGATTTCAGTTGGTTACGGACCCGAAAAGCCCGTAGCAAACAACAAAACGCCCGAAGGTCGCCAAACCAACAGACGAGTTGAGGCTAAAATTATTTCAATAAATTAAAATAAATTTTGCCGTAAAAACAATATTCAAGTCATTGTATCAATCCAAAATAAAAACAATTTGTAAATGAGTACTTTATAATTTTTTTTAAAGAATTGATGCAATGACTTGCAGAATAAAAAAATAGCAAAAATTAGATTTTTTCAAATACAATTCTACTATTTTAACAATTTGAAAATGGAACAATTTATTGTTAAAATTTCTTAAAATTAGCCCAATTTAGCTTTTTAAAAAAAAATTATACACTTGCATTAATAAAAAAACTTTTTTTTTGAAACGAAATTAAAACATGAAAAATAAGAAAACGATAGTAATTTTAATTATTCTACTTTTGGGAATTGGAAGTTTTTTTATACTAAAAGATATTTTCAAAACCGAAAAAGTAGGAATTTTACCATTTTTTTTAACAGAAAACGATAAAAAAGCCACCGAAGAGATAAAAAAATTAAAATTAGAACAAAAATTAGAACAGCTTTTATTTATCGAAACCCAAGAGATTTCAAATTTGCCGGCTTCGGCAGGTATGATATTTTATTCAGGAAATAGAAATTCGCAATACGATTCGTTGCTTGCAAAATACGAAAATCAAAAAATGCTAAAACCCATATTTTCAAATCTTTATACCGACGGGCTTTGTCATTTTCAGTCGGTAGAAACGGCATTGAATATTCATCATTTTTTTGCAAACACCGACACTTCCATTCTCAATCAATTGAATGAATTTGTAATTGATTTGAACCAATCGATGCAACAAAATTTGCATTTTTTTTCGTTTATAAATTTATTACCCGATAAAAATATTGATTCGATTTTTTATAAAAAATTATTAGAAAAAAGCATAAAAACCACCCAATTTTCTGAAAAGAAAAAAATATTAAACGGGCATATTTGCCATTTCCAAATTAAAAATCTAAAACAAGACACGCTGAAACTAAAAAAAGAATTACGAGTAGTTAGAGAACTTATAACCAATAGAATACCTGTACTTTTATTGAGCAATCCGACTATTGAAACGGTTTCATTTTTACGAAAAAATTTATCTTTTGAAGGAATTATTATCAGCGATTTTAGAAATAAAAAAATACCCAAAAAAGAAGAGATAAATGAATTTATTCAAAAAGGGAATACATTCTTTTTAATTTCAGAAAAAACGAATGTTTTAAAAGAAAATTTATCTTATTTTGAAAAAAAGTTACCTCAAAAAAAATTAGATATTGAAATAAAACGAATCTTGCAAGCCAAAATTTGGTTGCAAAATAATAAAACTCTGGTAAACGAAAATTTGTGTTCAAACAGCTCTATCAACTTACTAACCAATAAATTAATAGAAAATTCGATGAGCATTTTACGCAATAAAGACAAGGTTATTCCTCTGATTTCGGTCATTAATAAAATTCCGGTTTTAAATATAGGCACTGGTGTAGAAAGTTTTAACCAAATGCTCAAAAATTTTGTAGAAATAGAACTTTTAAAACCCGATTTTTCAAAAGATTTACAAAAAAATAAATCGCCATATTTTGTTGTAACCATTAATAAAAAAATATTAGAAAAAATAGACAAAGAATACCTTAAAAAAATATCTGCTTTAAAAGGAAAAAAGGCTTTGATTGTAATCAATTTGGGTTCGTTGGAAAATTTAATTCAATTAAAAGATTTTAAAAATATTATTCAAACTTATGGAAATAGTGAGTTTGAACAGCAAATCTGTGCGCAAGCCCTTATGGGTGGAACAGCTTTTAACGGAAGTTTACCAAATTATTTTAAAGAAAAAAAGCAATTTGGCGACACCATAATTACAAAAAAAAACCGTTTAAAATATGCACAACCCGAAGAAGTAAATATGAATAGCCAAAAATTGAGTAAAATAGATAGCATTGCACAGCGCGAAATAGAATTGGGAAGTTTTCCGGGTTGTCAAGTTTTTGTGGCTTACAAAGGAGTAATTGTTTACAACAAACAATTTGGTTATCAAACATATAGCAAAAAAGATGCTGTAAAAGAATCCGATATGTACGATTTGGCATCGCTCACAAAAATTTCGGCAACTACATTGGCGGCAATGAAAATGTTCGATACCGGAAAAATGAATTTAAACACCACTTTGAGCGAGTGCATGAAAAATACAAAAATAGATTACACCCGAATTATTCCCGACACGATTATTAAAATTGATACTTTGCTAAAAAGAGAAATTCCGAATTTGAAAAAATTGGTACAAACGACCGACACCATCAACCTAAACGACAGCACAATTGTAACTTTCGACACAATAATTGCAAAATTGACGCCTTCGCGCAACATTTTTAAGGTCAAAATAAGTGAAATGATGGTTCATGAATCGGGAATTATGCCGGTTTTACCCATTTTGCCATATATTTTATACAAAATTCCGCAAAAACGTAAAACTTTTCGCATCAAAACCACTACTTTGAACGATGTAAATGACAGTTTGCAAAACGAACCGGTTTACGATACCATTTATACGATGGAAAAAAAAGTGAAACGAACGGAAGCTTTTTCAAAATATTATACCCGAACGAAAACCGACTCAAGTGCTATGCAAATAGCTGAAAATATGTATTTTAAGAATGTTTATCGAGATACACTTTGGATAGAAACCAAACAATTGAATGTTTCAAAAGAAAAAAAATATCAATACAGCGATGTAAATATGATTTTGGTGCAAATGGCAATTGATTCTTTAAATGGAAAAAATATAAATAAATATCTGTTAGAAAATTTTTACGACGAATTAGGCTTAAAAAATACCTGTTTTTTGCCACTCGAAAAGCACTCACGCGCCGAAATTGTCCCCACAGCATTGGATAAAGTTTGGCGAAATCAACTCTTGCACGGTTACGTGCATGACCCTTCTGCGGCTATGTTAGGCGGAATTGCGGGCAATGCGGGACTTTTTAGCTCAGCTAAAGAACAAGGCATTCTTTATCAAATGCTCTTAAACAAAGGCACTTACGGAGGCAAACGCTATTTAAGTGCCGAAACAATCGAAAAATTTACCAAACGACAAGAAGGTTATGTACGAGCTTTGGGTTTTGAAGTTCAATCGTCAAAAGCCATAATGAGCCGTTACGCTTCTCCCAAAACCTACGGACATACTGGTTTTACTGGCAATTGCGTGTGGGTTGACCCTGAAAATGAATTGGTTTACGTTTTTCTATCTAACAGAGTTCACCCCGACAGTAAAAATGGAAAAATCAATGGACACAGAGTTCGACAAAAAATACATGATGCTGTTTATGAAGCAATTGAAAAAAAATAAAAAATAATTTTCTAAAAACACAAAAAAATTTAAACAATATTGTTTATTTTGTAAGAAAAAAAGTGATATTATTTTATTTTTTTGCAAAAAATAAATTCGTTTTTAAACATTTTGAAAGGTTCTAAAATTATAGAACTTTCTAAAAATCAATAACAATCATTTTTTTATAAATCAAAATAAAAATATAATGGAATAAAAAATTTCAAAATATTATAACAAAAAAACAAAAATATTTAATAAAAAAAATCAATTTTGATTTTTAAAAGTTAAATTTTATTCTTTGTTTTATAAAAAAAATGAAAATTTAAAATTATAATAAAATATAAATATGGAAACTAAAATTGAAGAAAAACTACAAATTATTAACGAGATATTTAGTCCGTCTGCCCCAATTGAAAGCATTAGTTTATTTGTAGGTCGCACTGCACAAGTAACTAAAATAAAAGAAGCCGTTGAAGAGCGCGGGCAGCACATTGTAACTTTCGGTTCGCGCGGAGTTGGAAAAACTTCGCTGGCAAATATCGTTCGCGACTTGTTTAAAAATGTAAGCACAGTTAAAGTAACTTGCAATCGTTCAGATACTTTCCGCACCATTTGGGATAGAGCTTTTAGCAAAACCAAATTTGTAATTTCCGACAAAACTGTAGGCTTTAATCCGAGCGTAAAAGACCAAGTTATAAGACTTTATCTTCCTGAAAAAGAAGATATTACAGCACACGATATAGAAGAAGTATTAAGCGATGTTTACAACACCATGCTCATAGTTTTTGATGAATTTGACAGCATCAGTGACCCCGAAACACGAATAAAAATGGCGGATACCATCAAATCGCTCTCCGACAATATTTTCAATATAACCATAATGATAATTGGAATAGCCGACAATGTAGATGAACTTCTGGGGCATCACTCATCGCTGGAGCGTTGCATCAAACAAATTTATGTACCGATAATGAATGCAGATGAATCGTATCAAATCATCGAAAATAATTTGCCTTTGGTGAGTTTAAAAATAGAAAAAGACGTAGCCGATAGAATTGTAGAATACGCTTCGGGTTTTCCGCATTACGTTCACTTACTTTGCAAATATTCCAGTCAATTAGCCATTACCGAAGGTAAAAAAACCATTAATCACGAACATTTGAATTGGGCTGTAGATGAGAGCATTAGCAATTCGAGCCAGAGCATTGTATCTGCTTATCACTTGGCAGTAAAATCGAGCAATCGCAAAAAAAATCAATTTGAAGATGTCGTTTACGCTTGTTCGCTCATCGAAAGCAACACGCGCGAATTTAGCTCCGATGATGTTATAAAAATTTATAACAAATTAACGGCAAGTGAAAATAAGCCCGAAACAATCAATTACAATTTAGGAATGCTCTGCAAAGAGGAACGCGGTGAAATTTTAATAAAAACCGTTCAAGCGGGTGAACAAAAATATGCTTTCAAAAATCCGTTGATGAAGGCATTTGTAAAACTAAAAGTTCACGCCGAAACCAATGGCGAAAATCAATAAATAAAAGAAACTTCTAAAAAAGAAATTATAAAAAATAGCAAAGAGGCAAAGATTTAAACTTCAATTAGTTATAACTTTGCCTCTTAGTTATTTTGCGCAAAAAGACAGCCTTTTAATCCAGCTTTATTTTTTTATTTTTTTTTTAAAAAAAAGGTATTTTTAATAAAAATATTTTATAAAAAAAGACTTTTAAACCTTTCTGAAAGTAAAAAAATTATTCTTTGGTTTCATTAATTGCATCAACAATATTGATGCGTTCTCCGTCTTTAATGGCTACCACAAACGAATCGCGCCCTATTCCCTCCTGAAAAATACGTGCATCGTCGTAATTATCGAAACGCCCAACCATATATTTCCACAAATTATCGTGATATGAGGCAGTTATATTCTTGCTACCTTTGTACAAATCATCAACCTTAATGTTTGGCAATGGATTTTTAACGGCTATTATCTGAACTGTAAAATAAATGTAAGCCTTTTTGGTTTTAACATTTCCCGAATTATTTGTCTGTTTATCATTAGAATTTTGATTGTTTAAATTATTATTGTTGGTATTTTCGGCAACGTTGTTTTCATTGCTATGAACAACAATTTCTTTTGGATTGCAATCAATGTAAAGACAAATTACATCGAGCAGAATATTAATACTTTCCAATTTTAAAAGCTTGGCATTTTTTACCTGATTAGAAATGTAGTCATAATCATCTCTATCTGTCAATTTGTTAATAATATCGCGAGCTTCAACAATTTTCAAATTTCCATCATAGATAGCTTTTTTTGCCTGTTTATTTTTATCACTTTCGTTAGAAGCCTTAGAAAGTTCTTCAAGCTTTTGCCTCATTACATTGAATCGAATATCGTAGCCTTTTTCACCGGTTTTAGTAGCATCAATGAGTTTAACAAGAGCCTCTTGCTTGAGTTCTTTTGCCTTTTTTTCGGCTTCTTTCTTTTCTTTTTTTGAAAGCGTAGGCAAACTTTCTTGCAACGAAAAAACCTCCAGTTCAATGGCTTTAACTTCTTGCATAAAAACATCGCCCGATGTAATAAAATTGTCGGCTCTCTTCATATCTTTTAGTTGTGCAGGAGAAAACTTATCTTTTATCACTTCACATCTATCATTATATTGAGCTTCAGCTACATAGAAATTAAATACGCTACTAATCCATACAGCTAAAAAAATAAAATATTTTGTTTTCATATTTGAAAAAAATTGAATTAAACACATAAATTAAATCAAAAAAAATAAATCTAAAAACTTCCACTTTCGATTTTTTTTTTAAAACAAAACCATAAAATAAGTTCCTACAAAAATACGAATAAACAGAAGATTTACCTAAAAAATAATAAACTAATGTATCACATATTTTTCAATTGCACAAACAAACAAAACAGAATACTACATTACTTATTAAATAAAAAAAGTTTTAAACTTGGTATTTCGTATATAATCAAACAACAAGGTATAAAACCAAATAAAAGTAAAAAAAATAAATAAAAGGAATAGAAAAAAACCAAAAAAGGATATTATTATCATAAAAAAATGAAAAAAAAAAAAAATTACACCAAATAATATTTTAAAAATAAATACTTTAGTATGATTTTTCTATTTTTGCAAAAAAAACTTTTTTTTAATAGATATTTTTTATATTTTTATAAAAATAAAATCGGTTTAAATAAAAAAATAAAATGCAAGAACGCAGCCAAAAGCCAAAGAAAGATATTTTAGTGGTTGATGATGTATCATCAAATCTGGATTTGCTCGGAAGTATCTTGCAGCTCAATAACTTTGATACTCGCTTTGCTACCAATGGGTTAGAAGCATTAAGCTGCATAGAATCAAAAAAACCCGATTTAATTTTTTTAGATATTTCTATGCCCGAAATGGACGGCTACGAATTATGTAAAATATTGAAAAGCAACAATGAAACCAAAGATATTCCGATTATTTTTTTAACGGCTTACAGCAACACTCAGCATTTACTCAAAGCCTTTAAAGTAGGCGGGCAAGACTATGTAACCAAACCATTTAATCCCGAAGAACTTCTCACACGCGCCAACACGCACATAGAACTCAAAGAAAAAAAAGAAGAGATAGAACATTATAATTATGAGCTAATTAAGCTCAATGAAGAATTAATTAGACTCAACGAAATACTCAAAAAACAAAAAAAAGTAATTGAGGAAAAAAACAACGACCTCACTTCGAGTTTAGATTATGCCAAACTCATTCAAACTTCACTGCTTTCATCTACTTTTGAAATAGAAAGAAATTTCGATTCTACGTTTTTAATCAATATTCCGAAAGATATAATTAGTGGCGATTTTTATTTTTATTACAAAATTGAAGAAAAAAAACAAGCTATTTTAATCGTAGCTGATTGCACCGGACACGGCGTTCCGGGTGCGTTGCTGTCGGTTTTGGGAACAAGTTTGGTTAACAAAATTATAATCAACGACAAATGTAACGACCCCAAACAAATTTTGTACGAATTAGACGTAGCTTTCAAAAGATTTCTAAAATCGCGCGAAAACCAAGTCGTTTCCAACGATGGCATGGACATAGGAATTTGTTTCTTCGACTTTGAAAATCAGGAACTTATATTTTCAGGTGCCAGACGCCCGTTGTATTTTTTTAGAGATGGAATATTAAACCAATTCAGAGGAAGCATTCACCCCATTGGAGGCTATTTAGATGTAAACAAAGATTTTAAAAACCACCGACTCAAGTTCACTTCAAACGATAGAATTTACTTATTTTCAGATGGTTACCCCGACCAATTTGGTGGTGATAACGAAAAAAAATTAGGCACTAAACGATTTAAAGATTTGCTAACCCAAATGCAAGAATACCCATTTATAGAGCAAAAAGAATTTCTTCAAAATTTTTTAACCGCATGGAAAAAAGGTTACGACCAAATTGACGACATACTTTTTTTAGGAATTCAAATAAAATAAGCAATCAAATGCTTATTAAAAAATTTTATTTATTCCAAAATGTTTAAAAATTCTATAAAAAAATAGAAAATAATAATTAGATATATTCTAAATTAGCTTATCAAAAAAGAAGTTTTTAAGATATTAATTTATTCTAATTTAAGTAGTTATAATTTTTATTTTGATTTTTTTTTTTATATAAAAAAGAAATTAGAAAAGAAATTTTGTTATTAAATGGAATATTTTTTAATTTCGCGGTGTATAAAAACGAATAATTAATTAAAAAATTTAAAAAAATGGCATATTTCATTTCAGACGATTGTACCGCTTGCGGTTCTTGCATCGATGAATGCCCAGTTGAGGCTATTTCAGAAGGTGATATTTATAAAATTGACCCAAGTTTATGCACAGACTGCGGCGCTTGTGCTGATGTTTGTCCGGTAGAAGCAATTTCACCTGCATAAGCAAAAAAAGTTTTTTAAAAAACCTTTTTTCTTTTCAGAAAAAAGGTTTTTTTTTGACTTTTTTTAACTTATTTATCGATTTGTTTTTTCAAATTTTCATTTTCTTGAGTAAGTTCAACAATCAATTTCTGCAATTTTTCGCGTTCCATTTCCATTTCTTCGTGGGCAAGAGCTAAATTTTCAAGGCTTTCTTTCATTATTTGCCCCTGTTCTTCCATTAATTTTTGCTTTTCGTTTAATTCACTCTGAATATTTTTCGATTTTTGCAATGCTTTTTCCAAAATAGCACTTTTTGCTTCCAAAATTTCATTGGTATGTTTCAATTCTTCTTGATTAATTTTCATTTTTTCATGAAATTCAATCAGCTCTATGGATTGAGCTTCCAATTTACGCTTCTGAATTTCCGATTCGGTAATGTTGGTGTACATTGCCAAGATTTTATAAAGTTTTCCGTTATTATCGTAAAGCGGTTTAAAAACTTCGCTCAACCAAATTTCTTCTTGAGCTACAAAATACCTGCGCACTATAAATCGAGTTTGCCCATCTCTCAAATCTTCCCAAAATTGTTCATATTCAGTACTATCGCGTTCTTCCGAAGAAATTATGGTATTGTGATGTTTTTTAGAAATCATTGATATCTTCAAACGTAAAAGCTTTAAAATCAATTCATTCGCTTCCAAAATTATTCCATCAACAGAAAACTCAATCGTACCGGTATTTTCGTTGATTGCGTCAAAAACGCCCTTCAATTCGGCGGCTTGTCGGGCAGCTTCTTCTTGTATGGCTTGAAGTTCTTCCATATTTTGCCGCATTTCTTCTTCTTGCGAAGCCAATTCTTCGGCTTGCAACTGCGATTGAGCTAACAAAGAAGCCGTTTTTGCATTTATTTTAGCTGTAGCTAAAGTGGCAGCAATATTTTCGGCAACTTTTTCTAAAAAGGCAATTTTATAATCTTCAAATTCATAAAACGAAGCCATTTCTACTACTCCCAAAATTTTATCTTCCAATTTTAAAGGCACTAAAATCAAATTTCGCGGATTGGCATTTCCTAAACCCGAAATAATTTCAATATAATTTTCAGGTATTTCTTTCAAATAAATGGTTTCTTTTTCTATGGCACAAGTTCCCACTAAACCTTCGCCCATTTGAATGGTTTTTGTAAAAAATTTTTTGCGGTCGAAAGCGTAAGCTGCAATAAGCTCAATTTCAATATTATTGGGGTTGTCGTCGTTAATAATAAAAATGCCGCCTTGATTGGCATTGAGTGTATTGATTAAATTTAAAATAATATCGTCGGCAAGTTTTGAAAGCTCATTGTTGTTTTTACGCAAAATATCGCTGTATTTGGAGATTTCATTGGCAGTCCAATTGCGTTTTTCGTCTTCTTTTTGACTTTCTATCTCTTTGAGTTTTGCTTCTTTCAAACTTTTTCGCATATCGAGCAAAGCTATTCCCAATTCATCTTTTTGACCTCTGGGTTCAAATTCTGCATCAAAATTTCCGTTTTCAATTTGTTTTGCGAAAGCAGTAATTTTATTAATCCCTAATAATAAGCGACTTAGAGCGGCTTTAAACAATCCTATTTCATCTGTCGAATTTACAGAGATGTCGTAAGCTACATCGCCTTTGGCTACATTGCTTAAAATTGAAATAATGTTTTGAATTTCAACAATAATAATGCGTTTAAAAACGATATAAAACAACACTAAAAAAATAAACAACGGAATAATTGAAATAAAAAGTATGGTAAAAACAACTTGTCGCGTGGAATTAACTTCTTGATAGCTTGTTAAAATTCTCAAAATATAACGCGATTTTATTTTTGTTAAATTATCGTTGAGCTTATCAAAATCTCTATTGCAATCGTTTAAAAGCGCTGCCAATTTTTGGTTGAGTGAAAAATCGGTATAACTCGAATCGGCTATTAATCCTTTGATAATCTGTATTTTAGGAATAATTTCGTTATCGTAAAGAAAAATAGCATCTTCATAATTTTGTTTGGCTGCAAAATAATTGACCGAGTCTTCAGAAGTTCGTAAGTGGGCTTTCATTTCTAATAAGTTAGAAGATGAAAGTTTAATTAAATCTGACCAAGACTGGTCATTTACGCTGAGCGAAATAATCGACTCGGAGATGTAATTTTGTACTTTTGAATATTGTAAACCGTATTTATTGAACTGAGAATACTGATTTATAAGAGTTTCGGCGTTTTTGATGTAAAAAAAGGTTTTATTGAGATAAAAAAAAGTAAAACCTATGATTAACACAAAAGTAATTAGTATTACAAATAAATTAATAAGCAATTTGCTTTCTAATTTTACATTTTTATATAATGAAACTAAACTCATAAATCGAAAAAAAAGCCTAATGAAAATTAAAAAAAATCAATGAAAAAAAATTGATTGCAATGATAATTATTAAAATACCTAAAATCCGCAAGTTGATAGCTAACAAACTGAAAATCATGGTATTAATTGTTTCCAAAATGCGTAAAAACAATGAATCATCAATAAGCTATTTATTAACCGATTGATGCGATGATTTGCGGTTTTAATGTTCTAAAAAAACTGTTAAATATTGATTATCAATAAATAAACCATAATTTTAGTTTATAAAAAATTGAACGAATTAAAAAGCCAATATAGCTAATTTAATCTGAAAATAAAAAAATAAATACGAATTTTTTTATTTATTTTGTAAAATTTTTGAAAGCGAATCTGAATAATAACTCAAATTTTAATAAAAGCCGAATAAAGCAATTCAAAAAATTCTAATAACGAATTGTAATTTTATTAAATCGTTCTATTGTTAAAATATCACAAAAAACTTTTAAATAACCAAATTTAGATATTTTACAAAGAAGTAACCATTATTTTACGTTATTAAAGATTTAAAGATTTTTCTGTTAATGAAACTAAACATCTGTTTTTCAGAAAATTAATAATTTAATAACCAAACGATTAATTTCATGCAATTTTATTAATTTCATTTCATAAAACCAACAAAAAAAAATTATATTTATTTACAAAAATATCAAAAAAATAATTATTTACATTATATTTGTAGAAAAAAACAATATTTTTGGGAAAAATAAAAATTTATATTTATTTACTAAAACAAATTTTATTATGGAATTACTCATGCTTTCGCTTGCGCCGATTTTTATTATCGGGTTTTATATTTATTTTCGCGACAAATGGGAAAAAGAACCCATCAAATTGCTTCTACTTGCCTTGCTTTTTGGGGGTTTAACGGTTATTCCAATTTTATTGGTCGATAGCTTTATCGTTGAACCGTTTGGCAAAAATCTGGTCGATTTGCCAAAAGCAGCCTTCGATGCTTTTTTGGTTGCGGCTTTGGTAGAAGAATTGTTTAAATTTTTAGCTCTTTATTTATTAATTTGGAAAAGCAGCGAGTTTAATGAAAATTTTGATGGTATTGTTTATGCCGTTTTTATTTCTCTTGGTTTTGCGCTTGTTGAAAATATTTTGTATGTTTTTAGTAGCAATGACGGGGCATCGGTTGGCATTTTACGCGCCGTTACTGCCGTTCCGGCTCACGCGCTTTTTGGTGTGGCTATGGGTTACCATTTTGCTTTGGCTAAATTTGAACCCACCAAAAGAACGTATGAAATTTTCTTAGCTTTGTTGGTGCCAATCCTCTTACACGGTTTTTACGACTTTTGGTTAATGTCTCAAAATGGCTTTTTTCTTTTGCTTTTTATTCCTTATGTAATCGGTTTGTGGGTTTTTGGTTTTAAAAGAATGAAAACTCATTCTGAAACTTCGGTTTTTAAAAAATAATTCGGTCTGTTTTTTTTATTTTCATAAAAAAAATATTCTTTTTCAAAAAAAATTCTTTTTCAAAAAAAATTGATTTTTCATAAAAAAATTCTTTTTCAAAAAAATTGATTTTTCATAAAAAAATTCTTTTTCAAAAAATAAATTTTAAAATAACCGAATTTTAATTCATAAAACAATAATTTTACAAATAATAAATTTCCGAAAAATAAAAAAACCGTTATTCGTAAAAATAACGGTTTTCTTTTTTTTTATTGCTAAAAAAATTAATTTCCTGTTGCAAAATTCACTTCATCAATTTTTTCATTTCCCAAATAATCTACGATTCTAACTTTTACAGAATATTCTTTGCCTTTGTCAAAAGCTCCCAGTGGTCCTAAGTACGATTTTTCGGCAGAACCGTTGATGGAATAAAATATTTTGCTCACACCCACTTGAGTATCTGTTGCCGATAAATAAAGGGAAACGTGTGGCGAATAGACTTCAATATTTTTGCCACTGTACTGTTTTTTTCCAATGGGCGTGATGCTAAAACGAGGATACAAACTGGGCGGAGTGTTATCGACAATAAAAAAGAAACTTTCGGAATTTGAATTTTCAACATTGTCGTAACCTGTGTAATTAACTGAATGATAGCCTTCATCTTTTACAGAAAAAGATTCGGTAAAATCATTTTCGCTTTTTTTATCGATGCTGTAAGTAATTTTATCCACACCAGCCTCAGCATCAATGGCTTTGAGCGAAATTTTGGTGGTAAAATTGATAAATGTTGTATCGCGAGTTGTAAATTGGGGCGAAGAATAGGAAAACGCCAAACTTGGACCGGTTAAATCCACGTAAGTGGCTGTGGTTTTGCTACTTCCTTTGCTGGTAGTGTATTTATTGTTTACATTGTCGGTTGCATAATATTTTATAGAAGTAGAACCGGTTTTGGTTGGTAAATAAAATGGCGACTCATACAATTGAAAATCAGCACCATCGATTGAATAATGTATGGTTTTAACTCCGGCTTTGTTATCTACGGCTGTCAATTTGAATTTTGTGCGCCCTGATGAGTAGGCTTTTCCATTTGAAACAAACTGATTTCCAAGTACTTCGTCGATAACAATGGGTGCAGATTGGTCGAGGAAAAAGTTGTAACTTTTGGTTTCTTCTATATTTTGAACATTGTCAATGGAATAGAATTTCAAAACGTGATTGCCCTCGGAAATGGTAGTCAAACTAATGAAACCGTTTAAAACTCTGGGCTGCGCATCGTCAAAGGCATAATAAATTTTATTAACTCCCGATTTTGCATCGGTTGCCTGTAAATGAATGGTTGTTCGTGGCGAAAGCACGTCTTGATGTTTATCGCCTTCGATTGTAAATTGAGTGAGAGGTGCCGTAATGTCTAAAGTAATTTTTTCTTCTTGAGTGATTTCGGCATTTCCAACATTGTCGGCAGCATAAAATTTGAAAACATAATCATTTTCTAAATTCACTTCTACGGGTTTTGAATATTCTGAAAAAACAGCTCCATTGGAAGAAAAAAATGTTTTTTCAACTCCCGAAATCTCATCGTTGGAATGTAAAGAAACATTCAAGCCTTTTCCAACAAAAGTTACGCCGTTGTACTTGTAAATAGGGGCGTTATTGAGTTTTAAGTTGGTAACGGGCGATTTGCTATCAGCAAAAATCTCAAATTTAACATCTCTTTGAGGTTGTATTACTTTTTTAGTAACGGTATCCACAGCCGAAGGGGAACGCAATGTATTCCAGCCTTCGGTATCAAAATACATGGGATTTGAATATTGAGGCGACACTTCGCTGTGCAACAAATGATGCTGGGCGTTTGGATTTGGCGAGTCGGAAATAAAGAAATAAATGGGTTTGTCTTTGTTTACATACAATTTACCTTCGGGCGACCTGTAAAATCTTTTTTCATGTTTGAACTGTTCTTGTGCCATAACAAATTGACTAACAGAACTTAATGTTAAAATAAAACTTAAGAGATTAATAAACTTTTTCATAAATAGAATTTTTTATTTCATTTTTTTGCAAAAGTAAAAATATATTAGCAAAAATAAAAACAATTAACCATATTATTTTTTTAGAGAGTAAAATTTTGATAACTATTTTATAAAAAATAACTAATTTCGGTCTTTTTCGAGTTTATTTTATTTTTTAACAACAAGAAAATGATGTTTCAGATTTGTTATCAGAATTTCTCAAAAATGGCTTTATTTTACTGCTTTTTTAAAATTTATAGTTGCAGAAATCAAGAAATATTATATTTTGAATTTTTTTTTTAAGCAAAACCATTGGGTTCTAACTTAAAACCAATAACTAAAACATCATCGATTTGACTGTTTTTATCGCCCATCCAGTCTTTATACGTTTTTAAAAGAATTTCTTTTTGCTGTGGCATGGGCAAATCGTAGATTTTCAATAATAATTCAAAAAAATTCTTTTTCATAAATTTTCTGTTTTTTTCACCTCCAAATTGGTCAACGTATCCGTCAGAAAAAATATAAAAAGTAGTGGGTTTGTCAACAGTTATTTTGTGAGAAGTAAACTTACGTTCTTCCTCGCGCTGCAATCCCCCAACGGGATTTTTATCGCCTTTAATTTCAATCAATTCACCATTTTGAATATAAACCAGTGGGTTTTTTGCACCCGAAAAATCGACAATACTTTTTTGTTTATCTATCACACATAGAGCCACATCCATACCGTCACGGTTGTCGGTTGTGTCTTGTCGAAGGGCATTTCTAACACTTCCGTGCAAATGATTTAAAATATTGGCGGCACTTTTTGCAACGCCCATACTTGTAATTTCGTTGAGCAAATTAAACCCAATGAGCGACATGAAAGCTCCCGGAACGCCGTGTCCGGTACAATCAATGGCGGCTAAAATGAGTTTTCGGTTTTTCAAATCGTTTTCTTCAGGTTTTTCGCCAATGGATTCGAGCAGAAATTTGGTAATTTTTGACATACTTCCTATTTCTTTAAACCAAAAGAAATCGCCGCTTACTTTTTCGCGCGGGCGAAGTAAAATGAAGGATTCTTTTAAATAAACCTGCAAAGCTTCTTCGCTGCGAAGCATTGCCTTTTGAATGCGTTGAGCATAACTAATGCTGTCGGTAATTTTAATAGTTTGCTGTTTTATTTGTTCAATAGCCAATTCCAATTCGGCACTTTTTCTTTCAATATCGTTTTTTTGTTCGCGAATTTCTTTGTTTCGCGCAGCTATGGCAACATTTTGAATGGCTAAAACATTTTTAGCTTTTTTTAGCTTATTCATATTGTACAAAATGAACGATACAAATGCCAAAACAACAAACAAGCCGACAATGGTAAAATTTCTAATAATAGCCGATTTTGCCAATTCTGCTTCTTTCTTTTTTAAAATAGCATCGGTCAAAATCTGGTCTTTTGTTAAAGTTTCAATTTCTTCCGATTTTTTCTTGCTTTCTTTTTCTGCCAAAGACAAAGAATCTTTTGTACTTGAAAGCAAGTCAGTCTTTTGCAAAAGCTCTCTTTGCTTGGCTTCTATAAGAGAATCGGCTTTAGAAAGAGTTGTTTTAAGCCGTTGTTGATTTTGTCTTTCTTTATTCGAATAGTCGTCATCTTGAATTTTTTTATTGAGCGCAGCATATTTATTAAAAGCCTCTTGCGATTTTTCCATCTGCCCCAAAGCCTTGTAATTGCTGGCATAAAGCCCAAAACAATTTCTCAAAAGACTCAAATCGTTCAACTCGGCAGCCAATTCAATGGCTTCGTCTAAAAATGAATTGGATTCGGAATATTTTTTTTGGCTTTCCAAATAGGTAGCAATGTCTATTAAACCAGAGCTAATATCAACTTTTTTACCGATTTGCCTTCGGATAACCAAACTTTTTTTTGCAAAATCCACCGCCATATTCAAATTGCCTGCATCGGCATAAATCATTGCTATATTGCTATAAGCCGATTTTACGCCTACTTTATTATTAACCAATTCATTATACTTTGCTCCTTGCAAAAAATAAAATACAGCCGAATCTTTATTATTAGAGTCCCAATAAGTAAATGCAATTTTATTCAAATAAAACGCTACTTTATTGTTATTTTTAAGCTCTAAATACTTATTCGCCTCTATTCTATATTTATCAATATCAGGAGTTTGAGCTTCTAAAATTTTAAAATAGAAAAGAAAACAGATAAGAAAAAAATACCTCATAAATCTATCCACCCGTTCCAAAATTATATAAATTTACTATCAAATCATTATAAAATTATCCTTTTTTATCGAAACAAATATACAAAAAAAAAAATTAACGTAAAAAAATTAAATATTTTTTTTAAAAAAAATTTTATTTGAAAATTTAAACCAGAATAATTTACTTTTTAATAGCTAAAAATCAGATATTTAGATTTTTTTAAAAATAAAAAAAGTATTTTTTACATTTCAAAAAAAACATTTTTTTCAAGAATTTATTATTTTTGTAACTTAAAAAAAATAAAATCTAAAAAACAAAAACATGTTTTTTTTAAAAAATGCAACTTACATCGATTCTGAAACTTTTGAAATCAGAAACACACATATTGCCATTCAAAAAGGTAAAAATAAAGATATTTTGTTTGTAAACGAAATACCAAAAAATGCAACTGTATTAGATGTTTCGGGAAAAATAGTAACTCAATCTTTTGCCTGTGGACATCATCATGCCTACTCGGCTTTGGCTCGCGGAATGGACGCACCGCCCAAAATACCTAAAAACTTTTATCAAATTTTAAAATACGTATGGTGGAATTTAGACAAATCGCTCGATAAAAATATGATTAAAGCAAGTGCTTTGGCTACGGCTGTGGCTGCTGCTAAAGCCGGAGTTACTTTTGTTATCGACCATCATGCCTCGCCCTTTGCCCTTAAAGATTCGCTCTCAATCATTGCCGAAGCTTTTGAAAAAGTAGGCGTTTCGCATCTTTTGTGCTACGAAATTTCTGACCGCGATGGTCTTGAAATAACTAATTTAGGACTGGAAGAATCGCAAGCATATTTAGAAAAAAAACAAGCCTTGATAGGTTTGCACGCCTCGTTTACCGTAGGAAATCAAACATTAAGAAAAGCGGTAAAATTAGCCGAACAATACGATTCCGGCATACACATACACGTAGCCGAAGATAAGTACGACCAAGCTTACACACTTCGAAAACATAAAACAAGAGTTATTGAACGACTATCGGCGTTTGGTGTACTTAATTTTAACAAAACCATACTTGCTCACTGCTTGCATTTATCTGATAATGAGCGTAAAATAATTTCAAAATCCAAAGCATGGGTAGTTGAAAACATTGAAAGCAATTTGAACAACAAAGTTGGTTTTTTCGATGGACAAAAATTAGAAAAACAGATTTTTTTAGGCACAGACGGAATGCACTCCGATATGATTAAAAGCACTCAAGCAGCTTTTTTTATAGGTCAAAATTTTGAAAATATAAATCAACAACTCATATACAAACGCTTACGTAATGTACACAAATATTTGAATATCAACAACTTTGAAGGTGATAGCACCAATAATTTAATTGTTTTAGATTATAAAAGCCCAACTCCGGTTACAAAGCAAAATTTTTTAGGACATTTCTTTTACGGATTTTCGAGTAAAGACATTCAACATGTTATTTCTGACGGAAAATTAATAGTGAAAGACTTTGAAATTCAAACAGTTGATGAGAAAGAAATTTTTGAATTTTCAAAAAAAGAAGCCGAAAAACTTTGGTCTGAAATGCAAAACTTTAAATTTTAATAAAAAAAAGACTTTTTTTCAAAAAATTTCTATATAAAAATTTATAAAAAAAAATTTAAAAAATATTTTTTTAATAAAAATCTAATAAAAAATAATACAAAATGATAGAATGGTTAGGCTATTTAGCATCAATAGTAATTGCAGTTTCGATGCTCATGAGTTCGCTCTTGAAACTTCGCTGGATAAATTTAGCAGGTGCAAGTCTATTTTCGATATATGGCTTTTTAATAGGAGCTATTCCGGTGGGATTGCTCAATGGATTTATCGTGGCTATTGATGTTTATTATTTAAGCAAAATGTACTCTAAAAAAGAATATTTTAAAGTACTCGAAATAAAAGCAGATAATAAATATTTAATAGAATTTTTGGAATTTTATAAAAACGATATATCCAAATTTTTCCCCGACTTTAAATACAATCCAGATATAAATAAACTGAGTTTCTTTATTTTACGAAACATGTCGGTAGCCGGCATTGTACTTGCCCGCGAATACAACCCACAAGAATTAATAATAGGCTTAGATTACACAATTCCCGAATATCGCGACTTTAAAGTAGGAAAATATGTTTACAAAGAAAATGCAAAGTATTTTACAAACAGAGGTTACAAAACATTGCTTAGCAATCTGCAAAACAAAACTCATATAAATTATCTGCTAAAAATGGGGTTCAAATTTACCGAAAACAAACAGATGTTGAAAAAAGATTTATAACTTTCAATTAAAAATTTTGCTATTTCCAAAAAAAATTATAAATTGTGAACGTTTTAGACTTATAATTTTTTATAAATCCACTCACATGAAAAAATTATTTCAAATAGTATTAGTATTATCATTGGCATACATTACGGCTTTCTATACAAAAGACGACAAAACGAATAAAAAATTATTCGATTTTAGTTCTATTTTTAACTTCGATTTCAACATATCAGACTGGTTTGAAGACGATTATGGATACAAATACAATCCCGATGCCACATTAGAATCGCTTCTAAGCGATGGCGAGCTATATTTTGCCAAAGATGATTACTATGTAGCCATAGAATATTTTAAGCAAGCGGCTGAAAAAGACAGTCTTAACGCCGATGTAAACTTTCTTTTGGCTAAAACATACCAACAAATGTTTAACACCGAATTAGCTCGAAAACACTATAAAAAATTATTAGATTTAGATTCCGCCTTTCACACCAGAGCTTACATGGGCTTAGGCGAAATAGCCGTCTCCATCGCTCAATTCGATACCGCTAAACTTTTCTACAGCAAAGTGATAGAAAGAGAAACCAATAATTTTGAAGCTTTTTTAGAACGAGGCAAAATTTTTCTAATTTTAAACGACACTGCAAATGCCTTAAAAGATAAAGAATATGCAGCTTACTTAAAACCAAGCGATTACAATCTGCATTATGAAATTGCAAATCTTTTATTCAACAAAAAAAACTATACAAAAACCATCGACTTTTATACCAAATGCCTTAATTTACCTGAAGCAGACCGCTATTCGTGCTTCAAATTCAGAGCCTTTTCTCTCTACTACCTCCAAAAATACAGCGATGCCATCAACGACTACCAAGCTGCCATAGACATTGACAATACCGACAGCTACATGTATTACAACATTGCCATTTGCTACGATAATTTGAATAATGCAGAATTTGCTATAAAATATTATGACTTATTTACCACATCAACCAAAACATTCGACACCTATTACGACTATTCCATAGAAAGAATAAAAGTATTAAAACAATAATAATCAAACAATAAACTAAAAAATAAAAAAATGAAAGAGAACGAAAAAAATTATTTACAAAGACGCGAAAAATTAAGAACCTCGCGCGGCGAAGATAACATTTACATCAAAGAACGAAATGCAGTGAAAAACTTAAATTTTTTACTTTTTTTAGCCATTTTGTTTTTAGTAGCTTATATTTATTTTTCTTTTTTTTATTTTTAAAAAAAAAGAAAAAATTACTTTCAAAAAAATAGAATCTATATTTGCATTCAAAAAAAAATTCAACTTAATATTTATTTATAAAAAAAATATGCGTAGTTATATCCTCCTTATCCTAATATTCATCTCACTAATGGGAATGACTCAAAAAAAATTTACAGGCATTATTACATACAAAATAACCTACGGTAAAGAAGTAGATGAATCGTCCTTAAAACTTCTCCCGACCGAGCTAAATGTTTATATCTCAAAAAATTTTATCAAAAGAGAAAGCATCTCCAAGCTTGGAAAAACAACGGTAATAACCGATTTAGAACAAGGTAAGTCTCAGATTTTGATTGATTTATCTACCGAAAAAAAATACATAAGAGATTATACTCCCAATAAAAAAAAGGAAAATAGAGAAATTCACGACTATAAAATTCAGTTCTTAGATAGCTCCAAAACCATTAATGGAGAAAAATGCAAGTTCGTAAAACTAACTACAGAGGAGGATACTTTGTACGGTTTTTATGCCGAAAAACTTAAATTTGAAAAAATAAATATCAGTACACCTTATTCGGGAATTGATTTTATTATGCTCCAATTTATTGAAAGAAGCAATTTTCCAATTCAGTACGAAGCAGTAGAAATAAAAAGGCAAAAAATACCCAAAGAATCTTTTGAAGTTCCTGAAGGTTTCAGAAGACTTCTCAATTTATAAAAATAAAAAAAGCCAAAAGAAACCATTTTCTTTTGGCTTTCTTCTTTTTTGATAGCCTAAATTGAAAAAGAATTACAATTCAAAAAAATAGAAAAATAAAATTATTTTTGAAAAATTCTAATTACAATGGATTGCATTGATAAAATATTTTTTGTTAGAATATTAAAAAAAAATCTAAATTTAGCTATTTTTTTAAAAAAAATGACCATTCTTTCTAAGCTACCAAATTAAAAAAAAGGAACTGAAAATTTCAAAAATATTACATAACCATTCCACCACAAACATTCAAGGTTTGCCCAGTAACATAAGCCGAAAGGTCAGAAGCCAAGAAAACCGCAGCATTCGCTACATCAAGCGGTTTACCGCCACGGCGCAAAGGAATAGCTTTTGCCCATTCGATTCTAACTTCTTCGCTCAATTGGGCAGTCATATCGGTTTCAATAAAACCCGGAGCTATGGCATTGCATCGTATGTTTCTCGAACCCAATTCTTTAGCAACCGATTTGGTAAATCCCAAAATACCGGCTTTTGAAGCAGAATAATTAGCTTGTCCTGCATTTCCGGTAACTCCCACCACCGAACTCATATTTATAATTGCCCCAGAACGCTGTTTCAACATAACCGACTGCACGGCTTTTGTGAGATTAAAAACCGATTTCAAATTGACACTTATCACCAAATCCCACTGTTCTTCGGTCATACGCATCAAAAGCGTGTCGCGAGTAATTCCGGCATTATTTACCAAAATATCAATTCGCCCAAATTCCTGAGCCACTTCTTTAATCAAATCTTGTGCTTCCTGAAAATTTGCAGCATTCGATTTATAGGCTTTTACTTTAACGCCCAAATCCGATAATTCTTTTTCCAACAACTCGGTTGCTTCGTTCAGTGCCATATCTGTAAAAGCCACATTAGCACCATGTTGTGCATAAACCAAAGCTATTTCTTTACCTATTCCGCGAGCTGCGCCGGTAATTATTGCAGTTTTTCCTTCTAATAATTTCATTTTATATTCTTTTTATTAAAAAAAATTTTCTTTAAGATAATGTTGTTTAAAATTAATTGGTTTCCGTATTATATTTTCTTTAAAATTTTCTAAAAAAAATAAAAAAAATTCAAAAGAAAAATATTATAAATAACTTTTAATCAATATTTTATAAAAAATAAACACATTCTATTTTCTAAAAAATAACAAAACAAAGATAAAAAAATATTTCAAAAACGTAGTATTTTTTTTACAAAAAAAAAGAGAAAAGTTTTCACTTTTCTCTTTTGTAAAGGGTTATAAAATCAGAAATTATTTTACTGCTTTTACAACAGCTTCAAAAGCTTGAGGGTTATTCAAAGCAAGGTCTGCTAAAACTTTACGGTTCAACTCAATACCTTTTTTGTGAAGTTTTCCCATAAATTCGGAATACGATAAACCATGCAAACGAGTAGCAGCATTAATTCTTTGTATCCACAAAGCTCTAAAACTTCTCTTTTTTACTTTTCTATCTCTGTATGCGTAAACAAGCCCTTTTTCAACGGCGTTTTTAGCAACAGTCCAAACATTTTTTTTAGCACCAAAAAACCCTTTGGCAAGTTTTAATACTTTTTTTCTTTTGGCTCTGGCAGCCACTGCATTTACCGATCTTGGCATATTTTTATAACTTTTTTTTGAATGTAAGCGTCTGTTTTCTTACTTTGAAAATGGAACTTAAAGGCTTTACATTCGGGATTAATTAAAATAATTTTCTTTTGCTTACTTTTTTTATAAACTATTTCATTGCAAGCAATAATCTGATGTTTTTCTCATCGGGTTTGCTTACCGTAGTGAAATACGTTAAATTACGCTTTCTTTTTGTAGCTTTTTTAGTCAAAATATGACTTTTGTAAGCATGTTTTCTTTTAATTTTCCCAGAGCCGGTGAGCTTAAATCTCTTTTTGGCACCGGCATTTGTTTTCATTTTTGGCATTTTACTTTTTTTATAAAATTAAACAATTAAAGAAGGTGGGACAGTTTTCGGTAAAAAACTGCGCTCGCTTAGCTACCTTCATAATTTTAAAAAATATATAGTTTTCTTTTTCAAGAAATTTAACTATCTGAATAATAACAATTTAAGAACTATTTCTTCTTGGCTGGAGAAATAAACATCGACATACGTTTGCCTTCAAGTTTTGGCATTCCATCTACTTTTCCCCATTCTTCAAGTTCTTGCGCAAAGCGCAAAAGCAATATTTCGCCTTGCTCGTTAAAAACAATCGAACGCCCTTTGAAAAATACATAAGCCTTTACTTTTGCTCCTTCTTCCAAAAATTTTTGAGCGTGCTTTAGTTTAAACTGAAAATCATGCTCATTGATGTTTGGACCAAAACGTATTTCTTTTACAACTACTTTTGCAGCTTTCGATTTTATTTCTTTCTGCTTTTTCTTTTGTTGATAAAGAAATTTTTTATAATCTGTTATTTTACAAACCGGCGGGTCGGCATTAGGCGAAATTTCTACCAAATCCAACTCCATTTCTTCTGCTAATTTAAGGGCGTCTTCAATGGCTACAACCCCTTGCTGCTCAACATTTTCTCCCACCAAACGTATGGTACGAGCTTTGATAGCTTTATTAATTTTATGTTCAGCTTCTTTTTGTACAGAAGGTCTATACGTCGTTCTAATAATATTCTTTGCTATTGTTTAATCCTCCCTAATTTAGTTAGTTTTTTCTTATTTTTTAAAAAAAACAAGGTTTAAATTTTTTTTATTTTTAAAAATTTTCGCTGCAAAGATACAAAAAAATATAGTTATAAAAAAATTAAATGATTTTTTTAACTAATTTCTTTTGTTTGTTCTTCAATCTCTTTATTAATTTGAGCTACAAAATCAAAAATTGACATACTGCCTTTGTCGCCATCGCCTTGTTTGCGAACCGAAATCATCTCATTTTCAGCTTCTTTTTCGCCTACTATCAATAAATAAGGAATTTTTTTCAATTCGTTATCGCGAATTTTTTTGCCTATTTTTTCGTTTCGCAAATCAACCAAAGCTCTAACTTCTTTATTTTTAAGCTCTTCTACCACTTTCATTGCGTAATCGTTAAATTTTTCGCTTATCGGCAAAACAACCGCTTGGTCGGGCGTGAGCCAAAGTGGAAATTTTCCGGCAGTGTGTTCTATCAAAACAGCCACAAAACGCTCCATTGAGCCAAAAGGCGCACGGTGAATCATTACCGGACGATGTTTTTTATCGTCTGCTCCAATGTATTCTAATTCAAAGCGTTCGGGCAAATTGTAATCAACCTGAATCGTTCCCAATTGCCATTTTCTACCCAAAGCATCTCTTACCATAAAATCGAGTTTGGGTCCGTAAAATGCGGCTTCTCCCAATTCTACAACGGTTTTCAAGCCTTTTTCTTGAGTTGCTTCTATAATGGCTTGCTCGGCTTTTTGCCAGTTTTCGTCGCTTCCAATGTATTTTTCATTATTATTGGGGTCGCGCAACGATATTTGAGTTGTAAAATCTTCAAAATCAAGAGTTTTAAAAATGTACAAAACAATATCTATTACTTTTAAAAACTCTTCTTTCAATTGGTCGGGGCGGCAGAAAATATGTGCATCGTCTTGCGTAAACCCGCGTACACGTGTAAGCCCGTGAAGTTCACCACTTTGCTCGTAGCGATAGACCGTTCCAAACTCGGCATAACGCAAAGGCAAATCTTTGTACGAACGAGGTTTGAATTTATAAATTTCGCAGTGATGCGGGCAATTCATGGGTTTCAACAAAAATTCTTCATCGGCATCGGGCGTGTGAATGGGCTGAAAAGAATCTTTACCATATTTTGCATAATGTCCCGAAGTAACGTACAATTCTTTTTGACCAATGTGCGGGGTCATAACCGGTTCATAATTGTATTTTTTTTGCACTTTGCGCAAAAAATTCTCCAAACGCTCACGCAATTGCGCACCTTTTGGCAACCAAAGCGGTAAGCCCTGCCCTACTCTACTCGAAAAAGTAAAAAGTTCCAATTCTTTACCTAACTTTCTGTGATCGCGCAATTTAGCTTGTTCTAAAAGTTCCAAATAATCGGTCAGCATTTTTTGTTTTGGAAACGAAATTCCGTAAACACGTGTCAATTGTTTGCGTTTTTCGTCGCCGCACCAATATGCACCGGCTATGTTCATAATTTTTACAGCCTTAATGTACTCAGAGTTAGGCAAATGCGGGCCACGGCACAAATCGGTAAAATTTCCTTGTTTGTACAAAGAAATCGTTCCGTCTTCTAAATCGCTGATTAATTCTACTTTATATTCATCGCCTTTGTCGCCAAAAAATTTTAAAGCATCGGCTTTTGAAATTTCTTCACGCACTATATCATTTTTTTGACGCGAAAGTTCGAGTATTTTATCTTCAATTTGCTTAAAATCTTTGTCCGACAAACTTTTTTCACCCAAATCAACATCGTAATAAAAGCCATTTTCTATAGCCGGACCTATTCCAAATTTTACTCCCGGATACAAAGCCTCCAAAGCTTCCGCCAAAACGTGAGCCGACGAATGCCAAAAAGCATGTTTCCCTTCGGCATCTTCCCATTTGTGAAATTTTATGGTAGAATCAGCATTTATCGGACGTGTAACATCTTGTAATTCAGAATTTACTGTAACTGAAAGAATCTCTTTTGCCAAATTATTGCTCAAACTTTTGGCTATTTCGTAACCGCTAATCCCTTTAGGATATTCGCGAACATTATTATCTGGAAATGTTATTTTAATCATTTTTATATTTTAAAAAAAACGAAGTTATAAAACTCTTAAAATATTGATTATAAGCGATTTATAAAAACAAAAAAACATTTTGATTTTTTTAAATAATGATAAATATTTATTATTTTATTTACATTTTTTTTATAAAAAAGTAATCAAAAAACCAACTGCAAAGATAATAAAAATTTTGAAAAAAACTTATATTAAAATATTTTTTTCAAAAAAAAAGGCATGAAAAAAATCATGCCTTCCAAGTAACCTGTCTGCGATTCGAACGCAGGACCCACGCCTTAAAAGGGCGTTGCTCTACCGACTGAGCTAACAAGTCAAATTGTTTTTCAAAAAGTTTTTTTAAAGTGACCTGTCTGCGATTCGAACGCAGGACCCACGCCTTAAAAGGGCGTTGCTCTACCGACTGAGCTAACAAGTCAAATTGTTTTTCAAAAAGTTTTTTTAAAGTGACCTGTCTGCGATTCGAACGCAGGACCCACGCCTTAAAAGGGCGTTGCTCTACCGACTGAGCTAACAAGTCATTTACTTTTGAAAAACGCTGCAAAAATAACTATGTTTTTTTTAATAGCAAACTTTTTTGAAAAAAAGAATCATTTTTTTTTGAAAAAAAAACTATCTTACTGATTTACTTTATTCTAAAAGTTCATTTTCTTTTAAAAAAAAAATATTTTTAATCTAATATTTTAAAAAATAGCTTTTTTATTCTATAAAAAAATGATTATTTAAACCAATTTTGAAAAAAAAATATTTTTTTATACATTTTTTTTATATCGATTTAAATTTTATTTTTGAACCTTTTTGAAATATTTTAAATCCGCAAGCCAACATATCAATTTGTTAATAAACAGCTTTTTGATAATTAATTTGAGGGCATTTTAATACAAGATAACTCACAATGAACTAAAAAAGCTTTCGGATTTAAGGAAATAAATAAATTTTAATTATTATTTTATTAAAAAAATGCAAATTTATCTTGATTACAATGCTACAACGCCTATAAGTGAAGAAGTTGCAGATGCAATGCGTCCGTTTTTGAACACTTATTTTGGCAATCCCTCGAGCGTACATGAATATGGAATTGCTGCTAAAAAAGCAGTTGAACACGCCCGCAAGCAAATAGCTGATTTACTGAACTGTGCCACTGACGAAATTGTTTTTACAAGTGGCGGTTCTGAATCTAACAATATGGCTATCAAAGGAATAGCTTTTCAAAACAAACAAAAGGGAAACCACATTATCACATCACAAATAGAGCATCCGGCAGTGATTGAGGTATGTAAATATCTGGAAACCAATGGGTTTGAGGTAAGTTATGCCCAAGTTGATGAATTTGGAATAGTGAGTTTGGAGGAAATAAATCAATTGATTAAACCCGAAACTATTTTAATCAGCATCATGCACGCCAACAACGAAGTAGGTAGTATTCAACCAATTGAAGAAATTTCGGAATTATCTAAAAAATACGGAATTATTTTTCACAGTGATGCGGCTCAGTCGATAGGAAAAATAGAATGCGATGTGAAAAAAATGGGCGTTGATTTATTGACCATTGCCGGTCATAAATTTTATGCACCAAAGGGAATTGGCGCACTTTACATTAAGCGAGGCATTAAATTACAAAAGCTCATTCATGGTGCCGACCACGAGCAAAATTTACGTGCCGGAACAGAAAATATTCTGGAAATTTCGGGCTTAGGAAAAGCTGCCGAAATAGCAAAACGTGATTTAGCTAAAAATCAATTGCATTTTAGCCAAATGCGCAATTTGCTTTATGAAAAATTAACCGACAAATTGTCATTTATAAAACGAAACGGACACAGCGTAAAGTGTTTGCCTAACACGCTCAGTGTCAGCTTTAAAAATATTGAAGCCAACACGCTTCTTGCTGAATTAAAAGAAGTTGCGGCTTCAGCCGGAGCCGCTTGCCACACCGATAAAGTTGATGTTTCGGCGGTTTTATCAGCCATGAAAATTCCACTGGAATACGCTATGGGAACTTTGCGTTTTTCTACCGGAAAACTTACTACAAAAGAAGAAATAGAAAAAGCTGCCTCCGCCATTACTAAAGTGGTTCTTAATTTACAAAATACACCAGAAAATAATGAAAATGAGATATTTACAAGTTTAAAAAACATCAAATTAACTCAATTCACACACGGCTTGGGTTGTGCATGCAAAATGCGTCCGCAGGATTTGGAACAGGTATTAAAATCCATTCCAAAGCCAACCGATTCAAATGTTTTGGTTGGAATTTCAAATTCAGACGATGCGGCGGTTTACAAAATTGATTCTGAAAATGCAATTGTGCAAACGGTCGATTTTTTCACGCCCGTTGTGGACAATCCTTACGATTTTGGGGCAATTGCGGCGGCAAATTCCATTAGCGATATTTATGCTATGGGTGCAAAACCTCTTTTTGCATTAAATATTGTAGCTTTTCCAGATAAACGCTTGCCTTTGAGTGTTTTAGAAGAAATTTTGCGGGGTGCAAACGATAAAGCTCGCGAAGCGGAAATCAGCATTTTGGGCGGTCATACCATAGAAGACAACGAACCAAAATTTGGCATGACCGTAACCGGAATTTCAAAAATTGATAAAATATTGACAAATTCTTCTGCCAAAATTGGCGATTCCATTATTTTAACCAAAGCCATTGGTACAGGTATTATTTCTACTGCCGTAAAACGAGGTTTGGCTTCAAAAGTAGCTGAAAAAGAAGCTATTGCAAGTATGAGCGAACTCAATAAAAAAGCTTCGGAAATTATTCAAAATTTTCCGGTAAATGCCTGCACCGATGTAACCGGTTTTGGTCTAATGGGGCATTTAAGCGAAGTCATTAAAGGAAGTCAAATTTCGATAGAAATTAATTTTGATTCAATTCCTTTATTACCAGATGTTTACGAATTAGCCAGTGGAGGAATTATTCCGGGAGGTACGCAAAACAATTTAAAGCATTTTGAACAAAACGTGCATTGGCACAATGATTTAGCAGAAGTTCAAAAATTGATATTTGCCGATGCCCAAACTTCAGGCGGTTTACTGATTTTTTTACCCGAAATTAATCAAGAAGAGTGCATTAATGAATTAAAAATCAATGGTATCAAATATGCTTCAGTAATTGGAAAAGTTATCGAATCAAAAGAACAAAAGATTTTTGTAAAAAAATAATTTTTTTCTCAAAAAATAAAATACTATCAATTTAAAAAAAATCGGATAAAAATATAACTATTTGTTTATCAAATTTTTATGATTTTTATCAAAAAAAATTTCCTTTTTAAACAGAAAAATTACAATTTATAACAATTTTTAACATTTATTTTTTTGGAAATACTAAAATAAAAGATAGTTTTGTCCGTTATTAAAACAGTGATATAAAACAATGTTAATTTAAAAAATAATAATTCAACTTATGAAAAATCAAAAATTAATTTCAACGCTTAGCATTTTTGGCTTGGCTCTTTTAGTAGGACTATTTTTCACAATATCCACAGCATCAGTAAAATCGACCCCATCGGTAAAAACCGAACAGATTAAAAATTTAGATATTGATAATCAAATGGCTCTTTTAGACGATGATGATAAAGGAAAAAATAAAACTAAAAAAACAAAAAAAACAAAAACCACAAAGAAAAAATCGGATTGTAATAATACACCAAAATCGGATTGTGGACACTCAAAACCCACAGGTGGAGGTTGTTAATTTGACAATTTTTAGATAAACATAACTCACAAAGTAACAATACTTTGTGAGTTTTTTTTTGGTCGAAATTTTGCTCTTGTACACCTTTTGTTTACCTATCCATTTTAAGTATTTTGTGTCTGTACACCTTTTGTACACCCTAAAAATTAGTTTTTTTAAAAGTAGTATTATAACTTTGTCGAAGATTAAGTAAAGAATTTTTAAATTAAACACTTAAATTGAACCTTTAATTTGTCTAAAAATCATAAAATAAGTTTATTAAATCAGTTTACCAAGCATTTTAGCTGTCTATTGACCAGTTTTTTTATTAGTATTCAATTTTGTCTGTTTTATTTTTCCATTCTTCAAAAATTTTAAGCGATTCTGCACGCATAAATTCTTTTTTCGTTTCAATTTTTCGTTTCTCGTAAGGCAATTCTAACTCACTGTAAATGAACGAATCATCAAAATCAATGGCTGCGGCATCGTGCTTAGTAGATGCAAAATACAATTTTTTTGGACGCGCCCAATAGATAGCTCCCAAACACATTGGACATGGTTCACATGTGCTATATATTTCACAATCAATTAATTGAAACGAATTAAGTTGAGTACAAGCATCTCTGATTGCATTTACTTCGGCATGAGCCGTAGGGTCGTTGTTTTTTGTAACACGATTCACTCCTCTACCAACAATTTTTCCGTTTTTTACTACCACCGCACCAAAGGGTCCACCACCATTTTTAATGTTTTCCAAAGCCAATTCAATAGCTTCTTGCATAAATTTTTCTTGTAAATTATTCATTTTTTATATTTAAAAAATTATTCATTTTTAACAACAAAAGCATCTTTATAACCTTTTTCTATCACTTTTATTCTAATTTTTTTTGCTTCATTCAAACTGCTTCCTTCACCAACATAATATTTGTATTTAAAAACCTCATCTTCAAAATAAACTTCTTTCACATTCATATTCAAGCTTTTAAATTTATTAAGCGGAATAGATTCCGTTGAAGCACTTATTTGAACTCTATAATGGTTTTTTCCTTTAATTTCCGGCTCTTTTTCTACTATTTTTTCATTTTTCGATGATGTATTTAATTGATTTACAAAATCTTCAAAACCTGAATAAATAGCATCAGCAATTAAATTTTTGCCTTTTTCCGAATTTAAAAATAATTCTTCTTTCGAGTTCGTCATAAAACCACATTCAACTAAAACCGCCGGCATTGAAGTATTTTTCAACACAAAATAATGACCACCGCGCTGCCAACTGTCTTGAACACCTAAATTTTTTCGTCCGGCAACAGTTTCCATTTTACCAACAATTTTTTTTGCCAAAATACTACTTTTACCGTGATTTGCATTGTGTATATGCGCTCTGCAGCCATGAATATCGGAATTAGAATGCGAATCGCAATGAATACTAATAAAAAAATCGGCATTATTACTATTTGCCATATAAACTCTATCATCTAAACTCACTGATTTATCGGTAGTTCGAGTATAAATAACGGCAACATTTTTCAAATTTTGCTCAATCAATTCGCCTACTTTCAAACTAATTTCCAAATTAATATGCTTTTCATCAGCTAAATTCTTTGTTTCGGTCAAATTTCCCGGGTCTCTACCTCCGTGTCCGACATCAATGACCACAGTATATTCCTGAGAAAAAAGCAACTTTCCAAAAATTATCAGATAAAAAAATAAAATATATTTAATCCAATTTTTCATTTTCAACTTATTTATTTTTTTTAAAACTTTTTACTGAAAAAACAAAATATCCATTTTTTTTTTATCTTTGCTTTTCTATTAAGTTTTTTTTCAAAAAAATTCAATTCTCAAAAAAAGTTCTTATTCTTTTTTAATAGTTTTTTACAAAATAAATAAAAATTTTTTTTATAAAAAAATAAAATTATAAACCCATAAAGAATACTAAATGAATAATATTGCAGCTAAAATTAATGAACTTGCTGAAAAATACAGGGATTACACAGCAAACAACTTATCGAAATTAGTGAAAATCAAATCGCTAAGTATGCAAGAAAAAGAAGTTCAGTTAGAGCTAAAACGGCAAATGGAAGAAGCCGGCTTTGACGAAGTACGCATTGACGGTTTGGGAAATGTGATTGGGCGAATAGGCTACGGAAAAAAAATTCTGGCAATTGACGGGCACATGGATACGGTAGATTTTGGAAATCTTGCCAACTGGGATTTCGACCCGCTTTCGGGCGAAATTAAAGACGGATACGTTCACGGACGCGGCACCGTTGACCAAGAAGGCGGTCCGGCAGCTTTTGTTACTTCGGGCAAAATTTTAAAAGAATTAGGGTTTGATAAAAACTTAACCATTTATTTTGTGGGGAGTGTAATGGAAGAAGATTGCGATGGACTTTGCTGGAAATACATAGTAGAAGAAGAAAAAATAAAGCCGGATTTTGCTATCAGCACCGAACCCACCAATTTGAATATTTATCGCGGGCATCGCGGACGCATGGAAATCAGAGTTACTTTCAAAGGAATTTCTTCGCACGGCTCGGCACCTGAGCGCGGCAAAAATGCCATTTACATGGCTTCGCGCGTAGCTTTAGAAATCGAAAAACTCAATGAACGCTTGGCTTTCGATGAGTTTTTAGGCAAAGGAAGCATCACTATTTCCGAATTTGTTTCCGGCAGTCCATCACTTTGTGCAGTAGCCGATTATGCTCATATTCATTTAGATAGACGACTTACTTGGGGTGAAACCAAAGAATCGGCTGTTGCCGAAATCAAGGAAATAGCCAAAGATTTTGATGCAACCGTAGAAATACTTTATTACGAAGAACAAGCCTACACCGGACTAAAATACGGAATGGAAAAATATTATCCTACATGGAAAATAGATGAAAATCAAGAAGTTGTTCAAAAAGGAATCAGCAGTTTTGAAAAACTTTTTGGCAAAAAACCTCTTGTGGACAAATGGACATTTTCTACAAACGGAGTAACCATTAATGGCTATTACAACATTCCACTCATTGGTTTCGGACCCGGAAACGAAGTATTAGCGCACGCTCCAAACGAAAAAGTTCCGATTGACGATTTAGTAAAAGCCTCCGCTTTTTACGCCATGTATGCTTACGAAATATCTGAATAATTTTCTTTTATTTTATAAAAAAACAAGTTTTAATAAATTTAAAAAAATCATATAAAAATAAAAACAAATGAAAAAAAAGCTAAAAAAAATTATCAAAGAACTTGAATCATTAAAAACCGACCTTTATCAAAAAGATTTTTTGCTCACATGGCAAAAATCAAAAAAAGAATTAAAGCAAACTTTATTGGTAGCAGAAGCCTTAAAACTTTTGCGCAACAACAACATTTCGCCCAAGGTTTTCGATTCGGGTTTAGCAATTTCGCAGTTCAGAGATAATTCTACTCGCACTCGTTTTTCCTTTGCATCGGCAGCCAATTTATTAGGTTTAGAAATTCAAGATTTAGACGAAACTAAATCGCAAATAGCTCATGGAGAAACAGTTAAAGAAACATCAAACATGATTTCTTTCCTTTCCGAAGTAATAGGAATAAGGGACGATATGTTTTTGGGAGCCGGACACGAATACATGAAAGAAGTAGGCGCAGCACTCGACTATGGCTACGAAAACGGAGTTTTACCCACTCGCCCCACCATAGTTAATTTACAATGCGACATCGACCACCCAACCCAATCAATGGCAGATTTAATGCACTTGAAAGAAACATTCGGCTCGTTAGAAAACCTCAAAGGCAAAAAAATAGCCATGACTTGGGCATATTCGCCAAGCTATGGCAAACCGCTCTCTGTGCCTCAGGGCATAATTGGCTTAATGACCCGATTTGGAATGCACGTAGAATTGGCTTATCCCGAAGGTTACGAACTCATACCCGAAGTAATTGAACTGGCAAAAAAAAATGCAGAAAAAAGCGGAGGAACTTTTAAAATCTCCAACTCTATGGAAGAAGCCTTTACCGATGCCGACATTGTTTACCCAAAAAGTTGGGCGCCCTTTTCAGTAATGGAAAAAAGAACCGAACTTTTAAAAAATAAAGACACAAAAGGTCTCGAATCTCTTGAAAAAGAATGCCTTGCGCAAAATGCCAACTACAAAAACTGGGAATGCGACCAAGAAAAGATGAAACTTACTAAAGAAGGCAAAGCACTTTATATGCACTGCTTACCGGCTGATATTTCGGGCGTTTCATGCACAGAAGGCGAAGTAGCAGAAAATGTTTTTGAAAAATACAAAACCCAAACCTACAAACAAGCCGGTTACAAACCTTACATTATAGCTTCAATGATATTTAACAGCCGAATTAAAAATCCGGCAAAAGCATTAAGTAAATTACTAAAAAAATAACTAAAAATAATTAAAAATAATATTTTTTTAATAAAAAAAACTCTTTTTTTTACCAAATAACTTCATTTTTTAAGCCGATGTTTTTCAAAAAACATCGGCTTTTAACATTATTTAACATTATTTAACATTTACGATAAAAATACCTGAAAAATTACAAAAAAAATCACAATTTTACTATTTTTCAACAAAAAAACAATGAAAAACCTATCAAAATCACTCTTTTCTGAAAATTTAAAAAAGAAATCTTCTATTATAACAAATGATTTTTGATATAAAATCTGGTTAGTTTTAATAAAAATCTTCTAAAATACTTATTTACAACACTATAAATTTGGATTATAATAAATAAGTTTATATATTTGCATGAAATTAAGTTCTAAAAATTTATGGTATATTTTTAATAGTTATAAAATTTTATGTAAAATGTATGCAACTTTCAATTGGGACATATTCTTTACCTTGTTGAAAAAGAAACTAATCATTCCGGTAATCGGTAGCGACTTGGTTCTTCTCAAAACAGGGAAAGACATCTCTCTCAAGCTAACGGAGCATATTGCCAACCAGTTAGCAAAAAATTTAAAACTCGAATTAAATAATTTGAGTTTGCAACAGTTTATTTTAAAATACCAAAATTCGACTATGGTCAAAAGCATGATAAAACATATATTCAACGATATAAAAGTAGAAAACATTGATTTTGAACCATTAAGAAAATTGGCAGAAATAACGGATTTTGACACATTTATTTCCTTAAATTTCGATGGATTTTTGGAACAAACGCTGCAAAGTGTTCGTACACAAGAAAATATCAAAGTAATAAATATGTCTCCCGTTACAGAAATAAACGCAGTTGCCAAAAGCATAAACGAAACGTCAGTTTATAATATTTTCGGAAATATACATTCAGCCAATTACGCGAAAACAGAAAGCGAATATCTTGAATACATTGTGGCATTAAATAACTCAAACAACTTGAACAATCAACTTTTGAGAGCCCAAACACAAGGAAAAAGCTTTTTATTTTTAGGAAACGACTTGTCGGATTGGTTAAATGGTTTTTTAATCCGATATATTTCAAACGAACCGTTCGATAATGCAGAAAATGTAAAGTTTATAGCTGAAAATGAACGAGATAGCAATAGCAGTTATGCACGATTTGCACAAAATATTCCGATGGAATATTATCGCTCTCAAAATAACTATAAATCAAATTCATTGAGTTTTATTGATGAGCTTTACGAAAAGTGGCGTCAATACAATTCGCGACAAAATTCAAATTTTTACCAAAAAAGTGTTTTTATCAACGCTTGCAGCGAAAATTTGGACGAGTTGAATCAGCTTAACGAAGTTCTTCAAAATAATGGAATAGATGTTTATTACAATCGCAGTTTGCACTCAAATCCTTCGGTTTTTACCAAAGAATCTGAGAATCAGATTAAAAGATGTACTCTTTTTATCAGTTTAATTTCAGATAAAAGTTTGTTGGCACCCAAAGATGCAGCCTACTTTAAAGAAATAAAAATAGCGCAAATGCGACACGAATGGTTTCACGATACAGCAGAAGATTCTTTTATAGAAACTTACTATGTAGGTGAAAATGAGAAAAATAAATTAAATATTCCTAAGTTTTTAAAAACATTTGAATTAAAAGATTTCGATACAGAAAAAATTAAAGACAATGTTTTGAAAAAACTAAATAAACTGTAGAATGGTGAGAAATATTAAAAAACCGCTTAATCAAAATGATTAAGCGGTTTTTTTTTTTGAAACTTTTTTTGATTTCTTTTCATATTAATTTGGTTTACAGCTTATTAAAAACTTTTTTAATAAGCAGAAAAAAAGAATATTTGGCATTTATTTTAATAGTATGAGTTTTTTTTTTCTATAAAAAAAATAAATTGTACTTTTGAAAATATTTGAATAAAAAAATCAGAATTTGCTTCTGCAAAAAATAAAAAAATGGAATTGACTGAACCAAAAGAATTTTACCCGTTTGTAGGTTTAAGTGCTTATAAAGAAGAAGATAGCTCTATTTTTTATGGCCGCGAAGAGGAAATAAATCATTTGTACAAACGAGTAAATGAAAATATAGCAACGGTTTTTTATGGCAAATCGGGAATAGGAAAAACCTCGCTCATACGAGCGGGTTTAATGCCTATTTTACAGAAAAACAAGATGTTAGCCATTTATATAAAACTCAATTACAAAAATAAAAGAAGCACTCCGATAGAACAAATAAAAACAAAAATTTTAAATAAACTCAAGCATATAAATCCCAACATTGATGATTTTAAAAATAAAACGTTATGGGAATTTTTTCATGAATTAAAATTAAGCGATGAAATTAAACCGGTATTAATTTTCGACCAATTTGAAGAAATATTTACTTTAGATAAAAAACATTTGGGAGAAGTCAATGAAGTTATCCTTCAGATTTCCAATTTAATAGAAAATCAAATACCGGTTGGTGTAAGTTCACGAATAGTCAAAAATGATTTGCCTTACGATTCTCAAAAGCAAAACTACCGCATTTTAATTTCGATGCGTGAAAGCTATTTATCTAATTTAGAAGCACTTAGTTCGTTTTTACCTTCCTTAAAAAAAAACAAATACAAACTTTTGGAAATCAATAGACAATCGGCAATCGAATGTGTTTATAAATCGGCAGAAAAAATAATAACCTCAAAAAATGCAGAGCGCATTGTGGATATGATATTAAAAGAATCGATTCCAGATTTTCAAAAACATGCAAAAAATGAAGAGTTAATAAATAGTTTTTTGATTGAGCCTTTTATATTGAGCATGGTTTGTTTTGAAATAAATGAATTTCGCATGAGCGAAAATGATGATAAAATATCAGATGAATTATTAGAAAAGGTAGAAATTAATAAAATAATAAAAGATTTTTATGAAACATCAACTTCCGATTTGCCAAAATCGACTCGAAAAGTAATAGAAAATGTATTGTTAACTTTTGATGGTTACCGAAAATTGGAAAATAAAACGGAATTGACATCAAAAGAAGATTTGTCTGACGAAGAGCTTAATAGATTGGTAAACAGAAGGATAATACGTTCTGAAATATGGAATGGAAGTGAGCATATTGAAATCATTCACGATATTTTAGTACCAATAATTACTCAAATTAGGGATATTCGGGTAGAAGAAGAGCGAAAAGAAAAGCGGGAAGAAGAATTACGAGAAATCCGAAGGCAAGAAGAGCAAAAGCGTTTGGCACAAAAGCGTAAAATGCAGCAAGAAGCTGAAAATCAGAAGTTAAAGCACCGCCAACGTTTTAAGTTTATTGCCATTGTAACAGCTATTTCGGCATTTGCGGCAATCGTTTTGGCTATTTTGTGGTTGTATGCAATGGAACAAAGCGATATAGCGAGTCTAAAAGCTAAAGAAGCCAGTGCCAATTACATAGCTGCCGACGGTTTGCTAATTGCCGAAAGCAATCCAACGAAGGGTTTTGTGCTTGCGCGAGCGGCTTTTGAGTTATCGCCAACGAGTAAAATGTCGATAAGAGCAATTATAAAATGTTTTTATGAAGGAAACTTTTATTCTAATATAATTGAAACAGAAGCAGTTAGCTTAAGTTCACACGCATCGTTCAAGTCAAACAAAGTTTATTTAGCAAAAGATGACAGTGTATTGATTTTTGAAAAAGAAAAATTTATACGAAAATTTAAAGTAGAAGAACAAATAATTTGGTTTGAAGTATCTAATAATGAAGAGTTTATATTAGTAGCTAATGGTAAAAAAGCTCGCCTTTATACCACAGATGGAAAATTATTAGATGTGATAGAAGGTCATAAAAAAGATATAAAATATGTTCGCTTTTCACCTGATAATCAATATTTTGCAACAGCAAGTAAAGACAATACAGCCATTGTAAGAAATATAAAAGATAAAACCAGTTTTACAATAAAGTTGGGCAGAGACATTACGACCATTGATTTTTCACCAAACGGAAAAATAATAATAGCCGGAAGTAAAAATAGAAAATTATCCTTTTGGGATTATTCGGGCAAACTTTTGCAAGAAACAGAGCTTGAGGGTGCCGTAGAAATGGCAAAATTCACACCCGATGGCAAAAAAATAATTGCCGTAACCGATGTTCCTTCCATTTCAATTTATAGTGCGGAGGGTTTAAAACTTTTTACAAAAAATTTGAATAGCAAAATAAATTATTTCAGTTTCGATTCACAGGGGAAATTTATCATTTGTGCAGAAAATAATGGAATAGCATCGCTCTGGGACACAAGCTTATACCGAATAAAAGAATTTAAAGGACATGATGCGCCACTCAATACAGCGGATTTTTCAGAAAACATGGATTTTATAATCACATCGAGCTTGGATAATACGGTAAAAAAGTGGAAATTGGGTTCATTTAGCCCATACACGGTTGTAAAAACGGACGACCCCATATTTTTTGTAGAAGTTTCGTCAAAAAAACAAATGCTCCTTTCCACCATTCAAGATACCGTTTTTTTGTGGGACAAAAATGGCAAATTATTAAAAAAATTCTCTCATGGCAGTAGAATTTATTCGGCAAAATTTTCAAATTCGGAAAAAAATATTTTAACAACCGGAAAAGATAATCTCGCCAAAATATGGGATTTGAACGGAAATTTAAAAGTAAAACTTAAAGGACACGAAAATATCATATATACAGCGCGTTACACAAGCGATGATAGAAACATCATAACAGCCAGTCGCGATGGAAAAGCGATTTTGTGGAATGCAAACGGAAAAAAAATAAAAGAATTTAAGAATCAAACCCTTCAACCGGTTTTAGATGCCAGTATTTCAAACGATAAAAAACATGTAGCCGTTTGCACCGAAGATGAAAACATTGAAATTTGGAATATTGAAACCGATAGTTCATTTCGATTTGTAGGGCATAAAGGCGGTATTATTTCCATTGATTTTTCGCCCGATGGCACTAAAATATTGACTTCAGGTGTTGATAGAACAGCAAAAATATGGGATTTAAAAGGAAATGTATTAAAAACTTTTAAGGGACATCAAGGAAGACTTTATTCGGCAGAATTTTCGCCCGATGGCAATAATTTGGTAACAACAAGTGCCGATGGTACGGTAAAATATTGGAATATAAATGGCGAAGAACTTTTTACTTTTCGCTTGCACAACGATGTGGTTAGTGCAGCCGTTTTTAGTCCAGACGGAAAATATGTTATTTCTTCGGCAAATGATAATACGATAAAAAAATGGCCTATTACGGTGTCAGAAATTTTTAAATTTATAGATGAATATAAGATTTATGGAAATATTTGGAAATTGGACAAAGAAACAAAAGAAAAATATGAACTTTTTTAAAAATATTCTTTGTTTTACAAAAAAATAAAAAATAGGTGCTTTTTTTTTAAAATATTCTTTTTACAAATAAATAAACACGTTTTTACAAAAAAAATAAATACGTTTTTTTTAAAAAATCTGGGGTATATACAATACACCAATCTATATACATAAATATGTTAA